>JAHKZT010000039.1 GCA_020626475.1 bacterium | reverse complement strand
TCGGACTTCATTCCAGTTGGTGCCAGAATTGTCGAAGTAGATTATATCTCCAGTTTTAAGCTGACGGATATTTTTGTAAGTGCTCAATGCATTAGCTTCGCCGCCTAGCTGAAAAACACCTGCGAGCGCAATAGCTAATGCAAGGAATAAATATTTTGCTTTTTTCATTTGACCTTCCTTGTTTATTGACTATTTAGCTTAAGTTTATTTAAAAGAGGGAATTTTGTCAAATATAAAGCGCTGTTATTGCCGATATGCTACCGCATCATAGAACCCAGATGCTATAGAATTATTGCCTGCAGGATATAATCACCCTGCAGGCATCCATTACCCGTTTGGCTAAGTTAGATTAGTATCGACATTGTTAGTGAATAGATAGTAAATCATCCAATGCCTTGACATTATTGCCGAGCTTAATGAGTTCAGATTTCAGTTCATTAATATCGATATCGAATTGTTTTAAACTGGGGTCTTTTTCTTGAGCGTTGAAGAAAAGCACTTTTCTTTCTACGAGGTCTAAATTATATGGATATAAATTCCTATTACTTTTGATGGATGCTACCATATCTGGATCACTGTCAGGGTGGATAACATTAAAACCACCGACACCTCGTTTCCTGGTTAATGTTGTTAGATTCCTCTCATCGAGATGTTCTATGAGATTTCTAGGAATTTTATTGCTTATTATTGGGAATTCCTGCTCAGAAAAACGATAGTTATTTCTATTAAGATTGACGTGTTCTTTCTTTATTATATTTAAAGCAGCATCACGCCCAGGCTTATAGATTAAGCGGTCATTTATAATTACCGAAAGAAATATACCAACTAAGTGAATCAGACTTAAATCCACCCCGCTTTTTAATAAAACTTTCTGCCATTTTTTAATCTTAAAGCCACGAGAAAAATTATGAGAAATGGTGCAAAATGAGCTTTTACCTGTCATAGAACTAATCATGGCAATCAAAACTGGTGCAAAAAATCACTTAGTTTCACAAAAAAATGAGTCGTAAAAAGCCATGTCAGTCGCGTTTCCTTGTATCATAGGTGACGTCATAAGACAAAGAAAACCTCCGATTTCTCGGAGGTTTTCTTTTGTTCTGCACTAGGGGGGGAGCTTCGTTGGAGTTGTAATATTTACAACAATATATGAAGTATGTGATTTTTTATTCGTCATATTCTTCAGCGAGACGTTTTGATTCGCCTACGGACCGTTTAGTAGTTGATCAACAGCTACAAAAAGCTGTTAAGAGTATCGACCATCAGCCTGGCCTTATTCGCGCAATTGGCGAAGAAGCTGGAGATGATTCCTCTACTCTGCGCGATGCACTCAAGGGTAATACGAAGATTATTGTTACGACAATCCAAAAATTCCTTTACCTCGACTTCAACGAACTGGCACGCGAGCTGAAGGATAAGAGATTTGCCGTAATTATCGATGAGGCACACTCTTCTACTTCCGGTAAAGATATGTCCGCCGTACAAAACATCCTTGGCGCAAAAGATAACTTACCAAACGATGTCGACGATATTGACGGCGCAGACATTCTCGAAAATGAGCTGAGCAAAAATGGTAAGCAAGAGAACGTTTCCGTGTTCGCTTTTACGGCCACCCCAAAGCCGACCACTCTTCAGCTATTTGGTACCGACGTAGTGACTCCTGAGGGTGACGTCAGAAAAGCTGCTTTCCATCTTTACTCAATGAAGCAAGCTATTGAAGAGGGTTTCATCCTCGACGTGCTCAACAACTATACCGAGTACAATACTTTCTACCAAGTTTTGAAATCTAGCGAAGATGACCCAGAGCTGAAAACGACGGAAGCAAAGAAGCAAATTTATCGAACCGCCATGCTGAATCCAGAAAATATCGAACAGCGAATCGCTATCATAGTAGCCCACTTCCGCGACAATGTTAAGAATGAGCTTGGTGGTCAGGCTAAAGCTATGATCGTAACTAATTGGCGCGAAGAGGCTGTTCGCTACTACTTTGCTTTGAAGAAATATCTTAGCGACCACGCAATCGAAGATGTTAAGCCGCTGGTTGCATTTACTGGCAAGGTCAAGTTGGATGGCGATGAAACAGAATATACAGAACGAGGCATTAATGGCTTCTCGGAAGATAAACTGCCAGAAGAATTTAATACTGAACGCCACAATACACTAATCGTAGCTAATAAATATCAGGTCGGTTTCGACCAGCCAAAACTTTCTGCTATGTATGTATTAAAACCGCTAGCTGGCGTTAATGCCGTTCAAACCCTGTCGCGCCTTAATCGTACTTGCGCTCCGTTCGCCAAGAAAACGTTCATCCTCGATTTCGTAAACACCTACTCGGAGATGGAGGATGCTTTTGCTCCATATTACACGACTACTGTTTTGAAGAATACGGCTTCCGTATCAGAACTCCGAGATAAGGCCGAAGAGATAGATGGCTATGGCGTAATTACTGATTACGATGTCGATGCCTTATTCAAGGTTGTATACGAAAATGCAGCCAAAGACGTTAAAGGTACCGGCAACATTCGCACTAGAATCAACGCAAATGCGGAGGCAAACCAAATTATTCGTCGCAATATCCTAGTCATGAACAACATGTTCCGAGACGACGATGCCAAAAAGAAGGAATTTATCAGTGCATGCCGTAGCTACGTCCGCCTCTACGACTTCCTGTCCCTGATTACTGGCCAAATTGACAACGAGTTGTATAAAAAGTACATCTTCATCTCAACCTTCTTAACCAATATCGATTACGGTACAGCGAACGGCATCGATATTACTAAGAAAATAAACATGGTGGAGTTTAAGAACCTCTACGCGCAAACGCATAATGGCGGCCCGCATGCTTCAAAACCATTCGTGAAGCTACCAAGTGCCGAAGTTCATCTTACTAAGGACGAAGAGCAACTACTTTCACGTATTATCGAAGATATCAATGCCGCTTCCGGCCAGTTGTTCGACACTGATGTTGCAACAAAATCAATGCTTCAAATCAAAGACCTTCTCCTTAAGAATGAGAACCTTAAGGTTGGAGCTAAGAACAACAACGAGGACGATTTCGCGTATAGCTTTTATGACGACGCTGACGAGGCACTGCTTGAGGGCCTCACGAGCAATAATGAGTTCTTCACTCTGCTTCTCAACGATCAGAACCTCAAGAAGAAAGTTCTCGATGCATTTAAGCACAGTGTTTATGAGCAACTAAAGAAAGATTAAGGTTTATATGGAAAAATACTCAATCAATAATGAAAAAGTAAACATACTCCTTGGGTGGGTCCAATCTGGCGTAGTAGCAATTCCAGAGATACAGCGCCCCTTCGTCTGGAAGAAATCACAAGTTCGCGATTTAATCGACTCACTATATAACGGATATCCAGTTGGCTACATTATCACTTGGCAAAACCCTGCGGTTCGGCTTAAAGATGGCACGTCCTCTCATGGTAAACAAATCTTAATTGATGGTCAGCAGCGCATTACGGCTTTACGAGCAGCAATCAAAGGCCTGCCAGTAATTAACGATAGATACAAAGAAGAACAAATTGCCATTTCGTTCAATCCCGTAACCGAAGAATTTAAAGTCCAAGACAGTAGTACCCGTCGCGGCTCAGAGTGGATTGCCGACATTTCGGAAATAATGGGCGAAGATTTTAGTAGCCGTCGCTTTATCGCTGAGTATGATGCGAAAAACATAATTAAAGTTGATGGCGAAAAGAAAAATCGCTTTAGCGACGAAGAGCTTGACCTGATTGATAAGCATATTACTGATTTACGCCAAATACGCAATAAAGAGATTGGCAACATTGTACTGTCGTCTGAATTGCCAATAGACATTGTGAATGACATATTTATCCGTATTAACCAAAAAGGTACGAAGTTATCCAATGCCGATTTCGTAATGAGTAAGATTGCCGTATACGAACGAGAGCAAGGCGATGAATATGGTATGAATCTGCGTAAATTCCTCGACTATTTCTGCAACTTAGCCGTTGAGCCAATGCAGTACAAGGATATCGAGAAAAACGACACTAAGTTCGTCGAGACGGATTACTACAAACATATTGCATGGTTAAAGAACGAGCAAAGTGATTTGTATGACCCAGAATATAGTGACATCCTACAGACCGTATTAGCGCTTCAATTCGACCGCAATAAACTTGGCGAGTTAGTACAATTGCTTTCTGGCCGCGACTTTGAACAGCGTGCTGATTTTAAAGAGATAGCCGACGACTCGTTTGAGAAGCTAAAAGATGGCATTTTCAAATACACGCGAGAGTATAACTTTAAACACTTCGTTGAAGATATCTTAATGGCGAGTGGCTATAGCGACAAGTCTATACTAACCGCTAAAGCAGCCGTGAACTACCTGTATGGCGTATATCTAAGACTTTGCGATATTGGTGACATTAATGCGGAAACGCTAAGTAAGCTACGCAGACTGTTCGTAATCTCGCTCCTAAAGTCACGCTTAACAGGTTCGTCATTGGCATTTAGCGAAGACTTCAAACGCATCAAAAAGCCGGGGGACTTAACAAAGTTTGTGGACACCCTCGAGATGCAGGAGCTTACGGACATTTATTGGACATCGACCCTGCCTGACGAGTTTGACAAAACCAATACGAGCAACCAGTTCTGGAATGTATTCGTGGCCGCGCAAAGGAAGCTTAATCTTCATGGATTCTTAACTCCTCAACTTAAAGTTGCGGATATGACCACCCCCAATATCCATCATATCTTTCCTAAGAGCTATCTGGTAGCTAATGGCGTAGATAAAGACGGTTACAATAAGATCGCCAACTTCGTATATCTGAGGGACGACGTCAATAAAAAACTCGACGACGATGCGCCAAAAGTGTATTTGAGCAAAGTAAGGCAATTTGACGGCATCTTCAATAATGAGATTTCAAACGAAGAACAGCTCACTCAAAATCTAAAAGAAAATGCAATTCCAAAGACCGTGGTTAATTACGACATCAATGACTACGAAAAGTTCTTAGAAGAGCGCCGCGACGAAATGGCAAAATTAGTTAAAGACTACTATTACTCGCTATAAAAACCGTCAGTTTTAAAAATATTGAACTCATGCTTTCTTTTTGTACGGTTTCATATAATCTGTGAACTAATAAAACTAACAAAAAGGAGTAAATATGTTTTTCTATCAGCTTATTCGTCGCTGGATTTTTATGTGGAAGCTAAATCGCAAGTATCCGCTTGACGAAGAATAGTTAGCGATTTAACCCCGTCAATAGCACCGCCATAGTTGTTGCTCAGGGGGAAAGTACCTCGGGGGTCTCTGCCACCCCTAAAAAAGACGTAAAAATATAATGGGCGTAGACCCATTATACTTTTTTATAAAAAATTATTTAGTATTTAATACAATCTTTTTGTTTCTCCATTGTCGAATAGTAGTTTCTGGCATTTTACGCAATAACCGCTCTTTAAAAACTCACGCTCCACCCTGTTTAGAGTCGGAAGGCATTCTTGAATTGGTCCACCACCCGCCAAATACCATCTGTAAGCCTCTAATTCGTCGTCAGTGAGCTTTATGTGCGTTATGTGGTTGCATATGCCACATTCTTGCTTTATTACGTTATCTTCAATCTCAATCATCTTAAACCTTTCGTAGTTATAGTTATTAAAAAGAGGCTAGTAAACTACAGCATGCTAGCCTCCTTTTGACCCAAATTATCTAAAATATCAGCCTGGATTATGGTTCGAACTTCGCGCACTATGGTGCACCAAGATGAAATTAAGTCCTCCTTGAGGTCTTTTTTTATCTGTTCCGAAGCGGCTCGAAATGGCTAAAGCTCACTAGCGCTTAATGATGAAGGCAACGCCGAGCCCGAGTACACTGATAGCGAATGTTGCAACATAGCTCATAACATCGTCATGCGTAGACGGATTCTCTGGCGTTGGAGTTGGAACTGGTTCTGGGTCTTGAGTTGGATCCGGATCCGGAGCTGGAGTTTCTTCCCACTTGGCGTAGGCTGTCGCATTGGCCGTTACCGACGCATTAAAATCAAACTCAGTCTCGTAAGTATCGTCAGTATACCAGCCCTTAAATATGTAGCCATCCTTAGTTGGATCGGTTGGAGCAGTTGCAGTCTCGCCAACTATAACCTTAATGTCGTCAACTGCGCTACCGCCCGCCGCGTCAAATTTGATTGTATAGACAACTTTACCAGCAGCAGTAAGAGCATACTGGGAACCAGCAACGATATTCGCCGGATCAACGACAGCCGTAGGATTATTGACGTCGAAACAAGTGCCAGCGTTCTCTATACTAATTTTCTAGGTTAGTCTCAGTCGAGCCGTAGGTAGCATAGCCAGTCATATTGGCGGCAGGAATAATTTTCGCGCTAGCAACTGACGAATTAATAAAATAATCGTTGCCAGCATAGCTCGCTTTGTTGTTATAAACTTCGGTAGTAGAGAGATCTGCGGTGCCCTGCAACAAGAATACGCCGCCTCCTATCATGGCGCTATTGCCATAAATTTTATCATTGGTTGAAGTAAAGGTACTGCCATATCCGTTACTATCGGCAATCTCAATAGCGCCGCCATAATATGTCGAGGTATTGTTGCGGTAAATATTATTCTTACTAATCAGAGTCGAATCAGAACGAATGCCGCCAGTGCCCTTGCCGTTATATGTATTACCTTCAATG
>JAHKZT010000038.1 GCA_020626475.1 bacterium | reverse complement strand
GGCGAGGTCAGGCCGAGCGTATCAGCAAGAATGCCGTAAAGCAAATGCTCCGCACATTGCGCATTAATCGCAATGTTCTGCTCTTTAAAAACCTTATAGAGTAAGGCACAGCAACTCGAAGTAGTCTCGATGATGCTTTCATAATCAAAATCAAGGTCGGCTTCAGTTTCATGATGATCGATAACTAACACTGGCGTTGTATAGAGACAATTGCGAATTACAGGATCGTCGATTAGTTTGCTGAGTAAAGTCGAGCTCGCGGTATCAACAATAATAATCGCATCTGCTTTGTAGGCGAAATCATTTGAAACGCGATCCCAGCCAGCAAAGTAGCGCATATATTTCGGAATATCGACCGGGCAATAGAGCGACACTTCCTTACCTTCGAGCGCCTCTTCGAGTGCCAATGCAGAGCCCAAAGAATCGCCATCCGGATTCTCGGCCTGAATTACGCAAATATGCTGTTTGTCTTTTATAAAATCACTGAATTTATCGTACATTAAGATAATTTTAGCATATTAGTAGACAGAGACGTACTTCGCCTCTTTGAGCATTTCATTCAGAGATGCGCCATAATCGCGACGATATAGAATATCATCAAAAAAGTCTGACGTAATTTTATTACCCCACTTACGCCCAAATGAGTATTCCGTCGTCGAACGATAGTCGACTAATTTGACTGTGTAACGGTTTGCGCCGTAGTCGAACTCTACTTCGCGTCCACGCCAAAGTAAGTCCTTGAGATAACTTGGATCCATCACTTCTCCTAGAACTTTAAGGTTTTAATAATTATAGCACACTATTCTATAACGTTGCGTTTTGGGGCACTAATCTCAGAATTTAGACCAAAAACATACATGTCGCCAGAATTGAACTGGTAGCCGTAGGCCATCTCGGTATTCGAACTTCGAACGAATAGCAATTGAATATAATCCTTACCTAGATTCGCGCTAGTATCAACTCCGCCGACCTTGCGCTCACTAGCCGATAGCTTCGCTAAGAAAATATCGTCTTCACTTATTGCGTCTTCCTTGATTTGGAGCATCTGCTTAACGCTATCGAGATTCATCTTAATTTCACTAAGAACTTTTTTACCACGCTCAACCGAGCTGACTTTGCCGTAATAATAATTATCGTCAAAATCTTCACAATCGCGAAGCCAATAGAAGGTTTCATCTGGACTAAACACATAGCAAGAACCGCCCTCCGCCTGCGATTCCCAGGCGCCAGCTAAATAATCGTAGGTTTTTTCTTTTGGCTCGGCTTTTGACGCGCTTGCCGGTTTTTGCTCGGCTTTATCAGCTTCCGGCTTTTTCATGAAAAACAAGACAGCGCAAACTGCCGCAACGACTATCAGAACCAGTAATACGATAATAATAAAAATCGACAGGCCACTCTTTTTCTTTGTCGTTTTTTCAGAATCGGAAGGAGTCGGCTCTTTTGTCGCCTCGAGTTCTTTTTGCTCTTCCTGTTCAGTTTCGTCGTCTACTACTTCCGCTTTTTCAGCAACCTCTTTTAATTCAGCGGCAATCGATTCAGGAGTAGGCGCATCGTTCTTTTCGGATACCTCCTCCGAGGCTTTATCTATCGCGTCGGTAACTTCTATCGTTCCGGAAACTTTTTCTCTAGCAATCGGATTTTCAATATCTGAGGCCTCAGCCGCGTCCAAAGCACTAAACGGGTCAAAAGGCGCAGGCTCGCCCGGAGAAGCAAGGCTAGGTTTTAAATCACTCTCTTCCACTGAAGGCAAATCATCGACAAGGGCCTCAACGTCAGTTGGATTAGCCTCGATAATTATCTCTTCATCAGATTTTTCTTCCGGATTCATTATTCCCCTACCTTATTGCTTATGGATATATTGTAGCATGGCTTAACGGATTTTTATGTTATAATTAGCAAGTACGTAGGGGCGTAGCTCAGTTGGTAGAGCACTGGTCTCCAAAACCAGGTGTCGCGAGTTCGAGTCTTGCCGCCCCTGCCACAAAAAATCAGGCACATGGCCTGTATTTTTTATTTTTTGCTTAGTTCAATATTGTATATATTCCCGTCATACAAAGTCACATCAACGACATAATTATCGTCTTGATACGAGAAGTACTTGTAATGATCGAAATTCGTAACTTTCGTATAGCCAAATAGGTTTACGAAATCCGATGCCGTAAGAAGCGGATAATCGCGATAATCGATGACCGTATTATGAATGTTAACGCCATCAGACTTTAGATCAGTTGCGGCAGGCTCCTGCGTATAGAAGCCAAGGCGCGTAATAATGTTATTATCATCGACAGCAATCGAGATGTTATCGTAGGAATAGTCATATTCGGCGTCAATAATTGGATGGCTTAATATCTCAGCACTTGCCTCTTGGTTGATTGAGATTCCTTCAAAATGAATCTTACTGTAATCCACCTCTTCACTAAATGCACGAATTGGACGGTGCGTTTGGTTATAAATAATAACCGCCTCCAACAAAACTAGTAGCACCAAGAAAAACAGTGCAATAATCCAGATAAACATCATCTTGCGTCGATATGCTTCTTCAGAACGACGAATCTTCTTTTTCGCCATGACCTTCCCTTTTATTTCTTATGCTTATTATAGACAAATATTATATATTTTGCAAAGTCGATTCCGCTTGTGCTAAAATAGTTTTAATTATTCATAAAAGGGTGTAAAAAATTAATGAACGACGATCCATCTCTACAGGCCGTCGCGGATGCGAACCGTGAGGCCGAAGCGGCGATTAACGACAATTCTGTTCCCATCACTGTACGCACTAGCAATAACAATGAATCTACGCCGGAAGGCGACTTTAAGCCTCTAGCCGATGCGGGCGCCGATTTTATTGAAGCGCCAGTAGATGATGCCGTCGAAGAAAAACCGGCTGGCAAATCCATTAATATCGTCGATCAAACGCCAGAAGCCGAAGACTTAATAAATGGCGCACAGGCAGAAGCAGCCGAGCCAGCCGAGCCAATTGCGCCAATCGAAAATGAAAACGAAACAAAAGAGGAGGAAAAAGTGGAGATCAAACCAATCGAGCCAGTTGAGCCAATTGCGCCCGTAATGCCAAGTCATGCAAACAATGCCGATATCAATATCGATGCTGAACATGCCTATGAAGAATCTAACGAGGACTTCTTCCGCAGCACTCGCGAGAAGATTTCCAATCTTCGCAAAGAGCGCAACGAATATATTGTATCTGCTGATAAAAAAGAAGACGAATTAACAAACGTCGAACGCTATAATTCTCAGTACGAGATTGCCGGCGCCTTCGATAAAATCGATCGCGAACGCGTCGAATCGCTTCGCAACGAAATTCGCGATATCCGCGCCCAAGCCGATACTAAAGATAAAGCAATTCGCGCCGCCCTCAAGATAATTCGCACAATGTAAGCGGAAACGCTTGACATTTGTACAAATCTATGCTACAATAGGAGTGTAGTTTGGCATTTTTATGCTTTTCTACTTTGCAAAACTGGATATCCTCTTGGCCGATGGGGGCCTTGATTACCCGGGATATCCTAGGGCTCCTTTCAAGTAACTCTGGTAGTAATCTCAGCAAAAGTGCAACATACTATTATATATCTGTTTTGTTCATTATCCTCAATGCGACGAGGGAGAGCTGACTCCCATACACAAGCGGTGTAAAAGATTGCTATCACGGACGCCAATAATATACGGTTATCGACGTTCGATCCCGCCCAGCGCCAATTTGGTGCTGGGCATTTTTATTTTTATGTGTTATAATCTTCTTCAGTCGCTAAAGAACCAGATTGCGTATCCTCCCATGGAGGCAGTAATACGCCATGGCGACTGGTAGTCCTTTAACCCGATTCTGTAGAATTACGGCCGATAGCGGAGAGCACCGCAGGATATATGTAATTCAAAGATAAGAACCCATTTTTTGCCGAAAAAGTGAACAAACGAGAAACAGAGCTAAAGTATTCCAGCCGAAAGTAACGGCGAGCGAAATCGACTGTTTTCTGACGAGAATAATAATCGGCGCATCACTGCATTGGATCGAAATCTACAGAATCCATTTCTATTACTCCAGTAGCTATAGAAGCTGGAGTCACTAAGGCCCTTCCTTGTGAAGGGCCTGCTTTTATGCTATAATTTTCTAATGATTCCGCTTTCGGAGCGGCACAATCTAATAAACACAGAAAAGGATATATGTTTAGAATTTTTCGTAATTTCCGCGCCAAAGATTTAGTTTTTTTGTTTTGCGGAATTCTGCTCGTTGCCGGTCAAGTCGGCCTAGAGCTAAAGATGCCGGATTATATGTCGGCAATCACTCGCCTCGTCCAAACCGAAGGCAGTGACATGAATGAAATATTGAAAAATGGCGGCTGGATGTTACTTTGCGCGCTCGGTAGCTTTATTGCCACCGTAGGCGCCGGCTTTTGCTTTGCAACCGCGAGCGCTCGTCTTTCAATGAACACGCGCAAGAAACTCTTCGATAAAGTCGAGAGTCTCAGCATGCACGAAGTTAAAAAGTTTTCGACCAGCAGTCTCATTACTCGCTCGACAAATGATATCACCCAAATTCAGATGTTTGTTGCAATGGGTGCACAAATGCTAGTACGCGCGCCAATGACCGCCGCTTGGGCAATTATTAAAATTTCCAATAAGAGCTGGCAATGGAGTTCCGCAACCGCAATCGCAGTCGTCTTCTTGCTATCGACAATGTTCATTATAATGTCGCTCGTTATTCCTCGCTTCAAGAAAGTTCAAAAACTTACCGATCGCATCAATGGAATTACGCGCGAGAACTTAACCGGCATTCGCGTCGTACGCGCTTTTAATGCCGAAAAATATCAGGAAAAGAAATTCAACAAGACTAACGATGAATTAACGAAAACTCAGCTTTTCAACGAACGCATTTTATCGATTATGTCGCCAACAATGTACTTCGTTATGAATGGCTTAACGGTCGTTATTTATGTCATCGGTTCCTATTTAATCGCCGACGCATCCGCCATGGATAAGCTCACGATTTTTAGCGATATGGTCGTATTCTCTACTTACGCAATGCATGTCATTATGAGCTTCCTTATGATCGCAATCACTTTAATGATTTTGCCACGTGCACAGGTTTCCGCAAACCGCATCAACGAAGTTTTGAGGACCAAAATTTCCATCAAAGACGGCACCTTCGATGACGAAACAGCCGAGCGCGGTACGGTCGAATTCCGCAACGTTTCTTTCAAATACCCAGATGCCGAGGACTATCTATTACGCAATATTTCTTTCCGTGCCGAAAAAGGCGAAACAGTAGCATTCATTGGCTCGACCGGTTCCGGCAAATCTACGCTCATTAATCTCGTCCCACGTTTTTACGACGCTACAGACGGCGAGGTATTTGTCGACGGCGTAAACGTGCGCGATTACAAACAGAAGGCACTCCGTAATCGTATTGGCTATGTACCACAAAAAGCCGTCATGTTTAACGGTACCGTCTCCACAAACGTCGCTTATGGCGACAACGGTCGCGGTAAAAAGAGCGAAAAGACGATCAAACAGGCAATTAAAATTGCACAGGCAAAAAGCTTCGTCGAAAAGATGGAAAAAGATTACAACGCGCATATTGCGCAGGGCGGCACAAACGTTTCCGGTGGCCAAAAACAGCGTCTTGCAATTGCGCGCGCAATTGCTCGCGATCCAGAAATCTACATTTTTGACGACAGCTTCTCTGCTCTCGATTATAAGACCGACGCAGCGCTCCGTCGCGACCTAAAGAAATATACCGGCGACGCTACGAATCTAATTGTCGCACAGCGCATCGGAACGATTATGCACGCCGACAAAATCATCGTGCTCGACGAGGGCAAATGTGTCGGTATGGGCACGCACAAAGAATTAATGAAGAACTGCGAGGTTTACCAGCAGATTGCACTCTCACAGCTAACGAAGGAGGAGCTCAATGTTTAACGGTGGCGGCAGGCCTGGCCAGAATCAGGCAAAGAGCAAAAACTTCGGCGCAGCAATCAAGCGTCTGTTCATGGAATTACGCGGCGCAAAAATCTTTGCAATCATTGCAACTCTATGTGCGGCTGGCGGCTCAGTTCTCACGATTGTAGCTCCGGATCGCCTCGCAGAATTAACCGACCAAATTACGGCCGGCCTAATACCAGGCGCGTCGATTGATTTTGATGCGATCTGGAATATCGTCACAATTATCGCCGTACTCTTCGCAAGCTCTGCTCTACTAGAACTTGCCGAGGGCCTAATCATGGCGCAGGTTTCGAATGGTTTTGCGCGTGATTTACGCAAACGTATTTCACAAAAAATCAATCGTCTACCGCTTCATTATTTTGACCATAATCAGACTGGCGATATTCTCTCGCGCGTCACGAATGATGTCGACACAGTAGCGCAAAGCCTCGACAACTCCCTTTCTACAATCGTAAGTGAAGCTGCGCTGATGATTGGCGTCGTCATCATGATGTTTATCACGAACTGGACTATGGCGCTCGTTGCAGTCGCCGCTAGCCTAATTGGCTTCGTCGGAATGGGCGCAATTCTCGGAAAGTCGCAAAAATATTTCGCAATGCGCCAGAAAGAGCTCGGCAAAATTAACACACATATCGAGGAGGTTTATTCTGGGTTGAACGTCGTAAAAGCCTACAACGGCAAGGCGGAATGCGACCGCAAATTCGACAACCTTAATAAG
>JAHKZT010000037.1 GCA_020626475.1 bacterium | reverse complement strand
TCGCGGCGATAAGTTTTGCCGCCCTTCTCTATCTCGGTCTGGTCGACGCGTTTATCAAATATCCAATCGGTCGGATCGTCGACGTTGACGAAGGCAGGAATTGGAATGCCCCATGGAATCTGGCGGGAAATATTCCAGTCTTTGAGATTCTTGAGGTAGTTGATAAGGACGCGCTTCTTGTTGTCTGGATGGAATTTGATTTCGTCTGCTTCGAGTGCATCGATTGCAGCGCGTGCAAGTGGCTGAACATTGACGAACCATTGTTCCTTGAGGAGTGGCTCGATAACGGTATCGCACTTGTAGCAGTGACCGACAGAGTGAACGATTTGCTCTTCGCCTCTGAGTAAGCCCTGCTCTTCGAGGTCGGCGAGGACTTTTTTGCGGGCTTCTTCGGTCGTGAGACCTTCGTAGTTGGCGCCTGCTTCAGTAGTCATCTTGCCATCGAAGCCGATGACGGTGATCATGTCGAGGTTGTGGCGCTGGCCAACTTCATAATCGTTTGGATCGTGAGCTGGAGTGATTTTGACGACGCCGGTGCCGTATTCTGGGTCAGCGTGTTCGTCGGCAATAATCTCGATTTCGCGGTCAGTGAGAGGCAACTTGACTTTCTGCCCGATTATGTTCTTGTAGCGATTATCCTCTGGATTGACGGCTACTGCAGTATCGCCCATTAGAGTTTCTGGGCGGGTAGTAGAGACGACAACTTCTTCGATGCCATCTTTAGGCGTTACGAGAGGATAGGCGATGCTCCAGAGCTTACCCTTTTCGTCTTTGTGAGTTACTTCGATGTCTGCAAATGCTGTTTGATGTTTGGTGCAAAAGTTTACGAGTTTGACGCCTCTGTAGATGAGGCCCTGTTTCCAGAGTTTTTCGAAGGTATTGTAGACGGTGTCGACGACCTTCTGATCAAGAGTGAAGGTTAGGCTGTCCCAGTCGCAGGAGGCGCCAAGAGCTCTTAGCTGGAGCTCCATGTTGCCGCGCTGTTCGTGGACGAAGTCCCAGACCTGATGATAGAGTTCATCGCGACCATAATCGAAGCGGGTCTTCCCTTCTGCTTCGAGGCGGCGTTCGTAGACGACCCAGGTTTCGAAGCCGGCGTGATCTGCGCCAGGGATATACCAAGTGTTATCGCCCTTTAAGCGGTGGTAACGGGTAAGAATATCCTCGAGTGCGATGGTTAGGCCGTGTCCGATGTGGAGATTGCCGTTTGCATTTGGCGGCGGCATAACGATCGTGTAGTTGTTAGCTTTTTTGTCTTCTGTAGGTTTAAAGGCACCAGATTTTTCCCAGAGTGCGTAGATCTCTGGCTCATATTGATCTGGCTCGTAAGCTTTGCTAAATTTCATGCTTTTTATTATAGCATAGCTTACGGTGGTTTTAACAGGGGTGGATTTTGGTTTTGCTTGAATTGATGCGTATTTTGTTGCGGCCTCGTGTTTATTTTGTCGAAATGTTTGGGCTTAGAGCGTCGCTAGACGTGAAAAATTGGCTATTATTAGAACATATTTTGGTGGTTAGTTTATACGGTCTTTATACAGTTGGTTTTGTTGTATTTTGGATATTTTTTGCTTCCCTGCTCTTACTTAACAGGGGTGAATTTTTAGCATAAAAATAATTTCACATGAAAATGAACGCAAAATATGCATAATCACTTTCACGTGAAAATTGACAAAATTAGCAAAATGTATTGTAATGCGTCTCACCCGCCATACGTTCTGCGTCGTCTACCTGCCAAACATGTCTCCATGCTTGTGCTTATTAGTATAACGTAAGCGGGATGCTAATGCAATAGGATGTGTGAATAAGGATAAGCAGAATGAGGAGATTTGGGTGTCGGTGTGCGTAAAATGGTGGGGAAAGTGTTAAAATGTGGTTATGGCTTTTATTAGAAAGTATCCGACGGCGAGCGGGGCAACGGGCGTGCAGGTTTGCTGGAAGCAGAACGGGGAAGTTGTAAAGACGGTTCATGTTGGTTCGGCGAATTCTGCGGTTGGGCTGGAGAAGTTGTTGAAGAAGGCGCAAAAAATTATTGACGAGGGGAAGCGCTCGCTATTTGATTTGTCTAAGTTTGATCGAAAAAAATAGCGCCTTGCGGCGTTATTTTTTCGTGATTTTGCGTTTTAGCTTGTTAATTGGGCGGAGCAGGGAATAAATGGCGTATTTTTTGCGGTCGATTGGCAAATCATAAGTCCCGGCATAGTCGATTTGGCGGCCGCCGAAGGATTTTTTGAATTTCGTGAAGCCGTACCAAGGGTCTTTTGGGTCGTCTGAGGTGGTAATGCCCCAAAAATCGAAATATTTTTTGCCGGCCGCGCGGGCGTCCATGAGCATTTGGGTGAGTAGGATTGCGCCGCCTTCTTTTTTGCGAAATTCGTAGTCGGCGCCGGCGTAGGCGTAATAACAGGCGTCTTTGCCGGTATACATAATGGTCGCCGCGATTGGATTTTTCTGAAATTCGGCGATATATAGGGTGGCGAAGTCGAATTTTAGCTGATTTTCGAGATATTTGCGCTCATTTGTCTGAAAATTGTCTTTTTTGGCGACGTCTTCGTAAAATTTGAAGAAAATTTTCATGTCGGCCGGATTTTTGCTTGTGCGGATTGAAATTTCTTTCATTTCGCGGTTGCGATGGGCGCGTGCCTTGTTTTTGCCGATAATTTCGTAAATTTCGGCGTCGGTTTTTGGCAAATCGAGGATCCAGGTGTGTTCTGGGTCAAAATGGTGGGATTTTTTAGCGCCAACTTTTTTCATTTCGGCGATAGAGAAGGGAATTGTTGGCTCAATTCGAGCAAAAATGCATTTTTTTTCGCGCGCGAGCTTTTTTACGGCGGAAATGGCAGATTTGAGGGCTTTTTTGTCTTTTAAAGTGGGCCCATAGGGTAAAAATAGGTAATTTCCGAGTGAAGTTGGCTTCAAAATAGCCATATATTCAAAATTTTCGCCTTTTTCGCGAAAAATTTCGAAGCCTTCGGCTTTTTGAAACTCTTCCCAAGCTTTTGACTGCAAAAAATGCGGTTCCATAACCCTATTTTAGCACGCTTTTGTATCTGATTTTATGCGCGTGGTGATATATTTTTGGAAGATTATTTGTTTTCCACAGCTTTTTCCACAGGGGCTTTGAGATCTTTCAGCAGTTCTACGATGCGTTTTGTCTCGATGACTGGGAGATCTGTCGGTAGACAAAGGACGCGACGACTGACATCTTCGGCAATTGGCGCATTCTTAGGATTATAGCGATAGATTTTGAGAGAGTTTGGCCCTGGATAGAGTAGTGGTGAATACCAGCGACGAATAAAGAAACCCTCGGAGCTAAGCATGTCGTAGGCTTGATTAGCTTTTTCTTCGGTTTCGAAGAGGATAGGGAAGGCAAGTAGCGGTTCTTTGATCTTTGAAACTTTTGCGAAATGTTTCGAACGAAGCGTAGTGTGATATAAATCGACGTTTGCGCTACGACGAATGTAGTTTGATTTGAGGATTTCGAGCTGATTTGATATGCGCTCGTTGATATATTTATTGGTCGTGAGCGGTTCATCTTGTTGTCCGTCTTGTTCGAATGGATAAATTGGCGGTTCGAGAATACCGGCTTTGATTTCGAAGCTACGGAAGTTACGGCGAAGGTTGCCGTGGAGACGCTGAATGATTGCGTTATTGAGACGGTAAGTGCGGACGCGGAAGTTCATATGGAAGTTTGGCGCTTTGAGTTTATTGAATTTTTCGACTATGCGCTCGTAAAGAGCTGGGTTTTTGACTTTGAGCTCTGGGTTAATGTAGATAGCGCCACCGAATTTTGTGCCGGTAAGGATTTTTTCGACACCGAAAGAGTGGACAGAAATGTCGGCGAGGATTTTACCGTCTTTGTTGCGTGCGAAACGCGTGACACAGTGGGCGGCGTCCTCGATAAGTAATAACTTGTGCTTGTCGGCATATTTTCGGAGACTGGTTTTGTCGCCGATCATACCGAGTGTGTGCTGCATGACGATGGCTTTGGTTTTGCCTTTGCAATATTTATCATCTGGCTTACCAGTACTTAAGATGCTAGCGTCGATATCGTGATAGATAGGAGTGAGGCCGGCGACGAGGATGGGGTTAATTGCGGTGATGCAAGTGTAAGGCGTTGTAATGACTTCGCCGGCGCCGAGCTTGTCGCGAATTGCCTCGAAGACGAGTGCCATACCAAAGCGCGCCTTGAGGCAGAGGTGCCAATCTTCGGCGTTGGTTTGACTAATAGCCGCGAGTTTTTCGCGGATTTTTTGGCTGGACTCCTCGTAATTCATAAGATGATTATAGCGCAAGTGGCATGTGGGGTATAATAGACATATGAATTTTGTGGAGCTAACAGACGAAGAATTTTCGAAATTTGAACGAAAGCAAGCGTGTGGCAACTTTTTTCAGTCAGCTGAGCGCGCGGAGCTCCGTCGCAAAATGGGCTGGAATGTTTTCTTGTTGGGTGTGAAAGACGAAGCAAAAGTCGTGGTTGGCTGTTTGTTGATGGAGCGTGGCGGGGAAGCGCTCGTGCAGCTCGGGCCGATCATGGATTTTTCGAACACGAAACTTATTAAGTTCTGGATAAAATCTGTGGTTGATTTTGCAAAAACGCATAATTTTATATCACTGGAAGTATTCCCGCCGGCTTTGCTTGCGATTCGTGATTGTAAAGGCGAAGTGGTAAAAAGCTTAGACGGGGCAAAATTAGAGGGGATTTTCTCTGAAGCTGGCTTTAGCTATATGGGGCGTACAGTCGAGTTGGAAAATAAGGCGAACCGTTGGATGGCGATAAAAAATTTGCGCGATTTTAAAAATATGGATGAAGTGCGCGCAAGTTACAAAAAAAATGTGCGCAACAAGTTGCGTAAAATTAGCCCCGAGCTCGAAGTCTACGAGCTGAAGGAAAAATCGGAGATTCCGTTGCTTGCCGAAGCGGTAGACCAGAGCAACCACAAAAATGGCGTCGTGAGTCGTTACTTATCGTATTACGAATGGATGTGGGATGCGTGGGGTGAAAATACGCGTTTTATCGTGGCGCGCCGCAAAGAAGACAAGGCGGTCGTGGCTGGTAGGATTTTGATTTATCACCCGAACGAAGTAGTGAGTTTTATTTCTGGTACGACGCAGCGCTATAAGAAGTTAAATGGTATGACTTATCTGCAGGATTGGCTGCTAGACGATTGCTTGAAGCGTGGCGTGAAGCGGGCGAATTTTTATGGTATTGATGGTGATTTCTCGGACAATAACAAGCTGCTTGAGTTTAAGAGTGGTTTTGGGGTTGATATCGAGGAGTATGTTGGTGGTTTCCGTTTGATTTTGCAGCCCGGTAAGTATCGTTTTAATCAGACAAAGAAAGCTGGAATGAAGGCATTGCGCGGCGTGCGGAATTTTGTGCGTGATGGCGCGAAAAAGATCGCCAAGCGCAAGACGCATATCGTGCGTAAAGTTGATGCCGGTTCTTAATGTGTGCTAGTAGGGCCTTAGTTTTTCTTGCTAGCAATTTTGTTTCCGAAATAGAAACAAATTCAAGATGGCGGCGTGATGTCTAAGTAGAAATAGTTTCCGAATTGGAAACTAGGTTGCTAGCGGTTTGAGCGGAACGCGTATTAGCCTCTAGTAAATAACCGAACGAGGGGAGATGTCGAGCGCGTAAGGGTCGCTCGATTTTTCTCCGGCCTGAATAGAATAATAGGCAGCAGAGGCAACCATGGCGCCGTTGTCGGTGCTGTATTTGAATTCTGGGACGTAGACTTGACATTCACCGTCGAAGGCCCTGTGGAGCTCGGTTCTTAGAAGTTCGTTGGCGGAGACGCCGCCGGCGAGGACGATAGATTTGGTTTCTGGGTGAAGCTCGCGTGCCTTTTTGAGCTTTTTGACGATAATATTGACGGCGGTTTTTTGGAAGCTGGCAGCAAAGTCGGCGATTTGTTGGTCGGATAGATGTTCTTTTAGTTCGTGGGACGGGGTGGTAATAGGGAGGTTAAGCTCATTTTGGACAGCTCGGAGCACTGCGGTCTTGATGCCGCTAAATGAGAAATCGAGACCGTCGACCTTTGGAATTGGAAGCTGATATTTGTCTGGGTTGCCGTTTAGGGCTTTCTTTGCGATGTTTGGGCCGCCAGGGTAGGGAAGGCCGAGGATTTTGGCGACTTTGTCAAAACATTCGCCAATGGCGTCATCGCGCGTGCTGCCGATAATTTCGAAGTGATCGTGGCGCTCCATGTAGATAATCTGAGTGTGGCCACCGCTGACGACGGCAGCAAGAAGCGGGAATTCTGGTTCGTAGCCGCTAAGCCAGTTAGCATAGATATGGGACTTGAGATGGTGAGTCGGATAGAAAGGCTTGTTGTGTAGGATTGCGAGCGTGCGGGCGGCGAGAGTGCCGACGAGAAGGCTACCGACAAGGCCCGGGGTGTGAGTGACGGCGATAGCGTCGATGCTATCGATTGTTTCGCCGGCATCGGCTAGCGCTTTTTTGATGACTGGATTGACGGCTTCGATGTGGGAGCGGGCGGCGATTTCTGGAATAACGCCACCGTATTCGGCATGGATATCAATTTGCGACACGACAACATTAGACAGGACTTTGTGCCCGTCTTCAATAATAGCTGCGGCGGTTTCGTCGCAAGAGGATTCGATACCGAGAATTTTCATCTTATACATTATACCTCAAAATATATTCTTATCCTAAGCTTTACGGAGAGAGCGTCGTCGAGCTAGCCCGCCGTTGCGGGTAGCTCGCT
>JAHKZT010000036.1 GCA_020626475.1 bacterium | reverse complement strand
GCTATTTGCTTGGTGCTGGGAGTAGGAGTCGAACCTACGAAGGCCGAAGCCGGCAGATTTACAGTCTGATGCGTTTGACCACTTCGCTATCCCAGCGAATACTAGTTTATTTTAACACGAGTTTTAAATTGAGGCAAGAAAAAAGGCTCGCGCTCTGCGAGCCTAGGTCTAGAATCTGGTTTGAAGCATTTCCAGGCTTTTTGTTACCTGTTCCCTAAAATCGTCTCCGCATAAATTATAGTCCAATAGAGACTTGAACATCTCGCGTCTTGCCAATACGTAATCGCGTGCGTGTTCGCCTGCGATTTCGATAATATAGCGTTCGATTTGCCAGCAATGATTCTTGCAGAGCGTATGCCCATCGGTGTATAGTTCGACTAATCCTGGTACATACTCTTCATATTGTTTGCCGCAGCAGATTAGCTCGTGCAAGGCGGCTAATGGCTTATACCATTCCGGTGCACCTCTGTCCACGATAGCGCATTTTTCGACCGGATCGTAGCGAACTAGATATCTAGTGTTAGCAAATACGTTTTTGGGGAGATATTCAATCTGATTTACTTCTTTATAATTAATAATAAATCGAATCCCCTTGTGGCTTATAATTTTTCTAACCATATCAACCCAACCTTTCTAAAGAACTATTTTTAGATAAAATACTTGTATATTTTAGCATATATGTATAAATTGTCAAGGAGTGTAATATCTTTGAAAAACAGTTAAAAAAAGCGATATAAATATCGCTTATAGATGTATTTTTCGTTTTCTCTCGAATGGAGCCGCAAATATCTTTGATATTTGCTAACCCTTTTCGGAATAATTACCGAATACGCTTTCGCGTCTTCTCTACTTATTCTCTCGAATGGAGCCGCAAATCAGACTTGAACTGATGACCTGCCGCTTACAAGGCGGCTGCTCTACCAACTGAGCTATTGCGGCATTAAAAACGTTGCGTGCGTATACTAATATTCTATATGATTTTCTTCTTTTTGGGAAGTTCTTTGCTGCCGGAGTTTTTAATGGCGATAGAACGTTTTTGTGTTTTTTGTGGCGAGATTATGCGACGAACCGGTTTTGGCGAGGCAACGGCTTTTGCTTGAGTTTTGGCGGTTTTCGCAGTTGCCTTGGCGGTCTTTGCTTCGGCTTTTGCTGCCTTGCGAACTGCGCGTTTAACTGGTTTAGAATTTTTTGCTTCTGCGGCGGCTTTCTCGAGTTGAAGCTGCTCAATACGTTGACGAGTGAGTTCTGCGTTTTCGGTATCTTCGGAGTTTTCATAGATTTCGAGAAGATGGCGTAGTACGACTGTGCTTGGGCTGAGGCTATATGCAGTTTCGAGTGCGTCGATTGCCTTGCTACGTTCGCCGAGCTTTTCAAGTGCCTTTGCGTACGCGATATAACGACCTGGCTGATCGCCTTCAATATCGATCGCCTGCGAGAATGCCATTGCGGCTTTTTCGTATTTACCTGTTTCTAGATAAATGAGGCCAACGTTATGGAGGCTAGATGCATTATTATCTAGGCTCTGTGCAATCTCGAAGCACTCTACCGCTTCTTTGAAATGTTTTTCCTTGGCATATAGAATACCTAGACGGTTATAAGCGGCAGCATTCTTCTCGTCGAATTTTAGAATTGTCAGGAGCGCTTTCTCGGCCTTCATAGGCTTGCGCTCTTTCATTGCGGTTTGAGCTAGGCCCCATAATTTCTTGATTTGTGGAGTTTTTCGAGTGTCATTAATTTCCTCTTCTTCGCGATCATTCCAATTAGGCACAAAAAATACAGTAAAAATAGTTAAAACAAGAATTAGCACTACTGCTAGCATATGCTTATTATATCATATTAGCGATGAGCTGCAGTTTTACGTGTCCGTTTTTATCTATTGCTTGCTCTGCTGCGATGAGTTTTTCTATCTTAATTAAAAAGCTTTGGTTGCCTTTTAGGAGGTATGATTTATACATTAGATCGATGCTACACGAAATAACCTTAAGGGCGGCTTGGCGCGTGTCGTCCTTATTGAGCTTTAAGATTTTTTCTACGATCTCCGGCAGATTCTTCGGGTCGGCTGACACGTATTGTTTGGCGAGATTAAAAACTTCTATGTCTGCTTCTGGGGCGTCGCTAACTTTTCCTGTTTTTGGAAGATAATAGCAGTTAGCGCGCGATCTTATGGTCGGTAAGATTCCGTCGAGGCTGCGAGTAAGGAAAACGTAATGAATGTCCTCGCCCGGTTCCTCGAGGCTTTTTAGGGCTAGGTTAGCGGCTTCGTCATTGAGCTTATCTGCATATTCGACTACGACAATCAATGAATCTGCCTGTTTGTTGTGGCAGATTTTGAGCATTTCTTTAATCTGTGGTTTCGTTATTTCACGGCGAAGTTTGCCTGTATTCTCGTTGATTTCGAAGCTTACATGATATGAGTTTACGAATAAGCTATCAAACGGGATATTGTTTGGGAGTTCAAAAATCGAAAAGTTATTTTTTGTTGCGATTGCTTCGATGCTATTGGGATCACTTAACTGCATCGCGGAAGCTTTCTGGCAATAATGCCGTGAAAGTCATGCGTTGGCCTTCCGGAATGGTGATTTCGAGCGAATATGCATGTAGATACATGCGGTCTGCTTTTGGTGACTTTGGGTTGTATACTGGGTCGCCGAGGATTGGCGTGCCAATATGAGCCATATGGATACGAAGCTGATGTGTGCGGCCAGTACGTGGTTTGAGTTCGACAAGGCTGAAGCGGTCGTTGCTAGCAATTACTTTGTATTCCGTTATCGCTTCGCGGCCGTTTTTATCTGCAATAAAGGTCGTAGGCTTTTTGAGGTTACGCGTAAGTGGAACATTAATGATAGCGTGCGGCTGTTTTGGATGGCCAACGACGAGAGCGTAATAGCACTTATGCGTTTTACGCTCAGCGAATTGTTTTTGAAGCTTGGATTTTGTGCTCGGATTCTTGGCGACGATAATGACTCCCGATGTGTCACGGTCTAGACGATGGACGATTTCGCCAAAATCTTCAATTGCAGCCTCTTCGAGATAAGCGCCTTTTTTAATGGAAAGCATGCCTGCTGGCTTGTTGAATACGATAACATTGTCGTCCTCATATAGTACTGGCGGTCTGTTTTTGGTATTTATGGTCGGAACGTCGATTTCGCAATTATTTTCTTCTTCTGGCGCGACGAGGTAGTTAGATTTGTCAATCATAACGCCATTGATGTTTGCGCGGCCTTCTTTGATGAATTTCTGGATTGTTCCGCGTGAATATTGAGGATATTTTTCGAGCAAAACCATATCAAAGCGGCGCTTTACTTCCTGTTCTGGAGCGTCTGCTTTTACGATATCGCCATTAATCATACGCGATAATTCTGGTTTGCTGAATTTCTTTGCCATATCTGTTATTTTAATATCTTTTTAGACTTTTTGCGAGCATTAGCTTTTTGTTTTGGCTGATACTTACTGTTCGTATAGAATTTTTGAAGTTCATTATAGGCTTTGTCGTAATGTGTCTGGAAGTTTGGAAAGGCGCGTAGGATACGGCGTTGTTGCCAAGTGAATATACGACGGCGGCGATCATTGATAGTCTTTATGAAGCGGCGACCATTACGCTCAAAAAACTGAACAACGCGTCCTTTTTTGAGTATCGATTGATATTCGCGTAAGATTTTATTGAAGCGTGCAAAGCTTTGGTTGGTCGAGATGACGTCTAGCGTAAATAATACCGCTAGCGCAGTAGCAATTGCGGTATTATGTGGTATGCTGTTTATGAAATTGATGACGTGCGGATGAAGATAGCGGATACCAACCGAGGCGCCACCGAAGGCTAGGAAGCCATATAAGCAGATGCGTCCGTTAAGATTTAGTGGCCAATCGCTATAATCCCACCAGCGCGCTTTAAATAGTTTTTCCATCGTATATGACGTAATGTATTCAAGGATACAGGCTATCGTGCCACCGATAAAGAATAGCGTGATGGGATTATCTATGAATTGTCCGGCAAAAAGAAAAGTAAGGCCGCCAACGCCGTAGATTGGGCAGTAAGGTCCGTTGAGAAAGCCGCGGTTTACGAAACGATGTTCTCTAACTAGGCTCATTCCGTCTTCCCATAGCCAACCGATGAAGCTATAGACTAAGAAGCTAAGATAAATCTCCGTAAAACTCATTTCTTTAACTCCTCTATCACGTCGCTATAAAAAGGTTTAGAGAAAGTCTCTTTAATCGCGCAGGCTTTGTCTGCGATGCATAACACTATCCCCTCGCGGTAGCGTGGTGGGCGAATATTGAGCGGAAACATGTGGCGCGCTATCATGTTTGCTTCGATTGGGTTAACCGAAAAATCATCGGCGGCATTCGTCAGAGCGATATCTGCGTGTCGGTAACCGTGAAGATGGCCTTCATTTTTATGCCAGTCGTAATCGAAGTAGTCGTGTAAAAGCGAGCCGCGCACGAGTGCCGAGTAATCGAATTTTAGATGTGTGATTTTTGCAATACGTAAACATACGCAGCAGACGCTAATTGAATGCTCCATGACGCTCACGTCGCCGTGCTGAATGTTCTTGTCGCTGCGCAAGAAACCTTCGGAATCCAAAATATCAGCGCCATAGGCATTGACTGTGTTCTTAATTAAACGTTTGCGCTTTGCTCTGCTCATCTCTATTTTCTTAGACCGACTGCTTTTTGGATGCGTGCAAGCTTGGCGTTTGCGACTTCGTTTGCATATTGCTCGCCATTTGCAAGTACTTGCTCGACCTGTTCGTCAGTAATCTGCGATACTTTTTCTTGGAAGTCCGAGAGGAAGTCTTCGACCGTCTCAGCAACTTTGCGTTTGAGGTCGCCGTAGCTAGTCTGGCCAGCCCAGTCTGCGATTACATCCTGAATATCGCGGTCAGTGAGGAGTGCTTCGATAGTTAGTAAATTACTAATACCAGGTTGATTGACCATGTCGAAACGAATAATGCCCTCACTGTCGGTCGTTGCAGACATAATCTTCTTGTAGGCCTGCTGTGGGTCGTCATTAAGGCTAATTTTAGACTTTTCATTTGTGCTAGATTTACTCATTTTCTTGCTCGGATCAACTAGGCTACGAATACGAAGACCCTTTTCGAGATGCATGAACTTAACTTGCTCTTTTTCTGGAGCTGGGATTGTAAATAATTCTTCGCCAAATTTATTGTTCATGCGAGTTGCGATATCGCGCGTGAGTTCTAGGTGCTGGAATTGATCTTCGCCTAGCGGAATATAGTTTGCATCGTAAAGAAGAATGTCTGCGGCCATCAAAATTGGGTAGTTAAAGAGACCGACGGTGATAGCATCGGCATGCTCCTCTGATTTCTCTTTGAACTGCGTCATACGACTTGCTTCGCCAAAATATGTGAAACAATCAAGAATCCAGGCTAATTCGCTATGAGCGGGAACATGGCTTTGGCGGTAGATATGAACGTTTGGATTATTGATGTCTAAGCCAGCAGCAATGTAATACTTAATGCCTTTGATGACTTGCGCATAGAGCTTGTTATGATCGATTGGAGTTGTGAAGCTATGTAGGTCTGGGACGAACATATTGATCTTGCTGTCTGCCGCATGCTCGTTAGCAAGATTGACCATAGATTTGTATGCGCCAAGAAAATTGCCGATTGTTGGCTCCTCATTTGCGCGCACCCCTGTAAGAATTGTTTTCATAAGTAGATTATTATCCTTTCATTATATCACATTTTGCATTAAAAATCAAGCGTAAGAAGAAATCAGCAGGCTTTGCGCCAATATGGGATAAATGCGGATATGTTATTCATAAGGATATTATAACATATAGTTTTTAAGCATAAAAAATGGTGGAGCACAGGAGATTCGAACTCCTCACCTCTTCCATGTCATGGAAGCGCTCTACCAAATGAGCTAGTGCTCCACAAGGGTAAAACTTTAAAGCGCAAAAAATCCACTTTGTCTAGCTATGCTATAATTAGCCTATGAAAAAGGCCAAAAAGTTGACTTCAAAATCGCAACCCTTCAGGAGCAAAGCAACCGCTTTTCTAAAATCATCAGTCTTTAAAGTATTCCTTTGCTACTTAGCGATAATTTTCGTTGCTTTCTGCGGTCTACTTAACCAGACTTTAATTTGCGACAACGTATTGCGCATGGACCAATACGATCAAATAAGCCTCGGCGAATTCATGAGCGGAGGCGCAACGTCGGTTAATGGCCGGTGGGGAAATATTACTTTTTGGCTCATTCATGCACCACTTTCAAAACTCGGCTTCACCTACGAAAACAACCAATGGATTTATTTTGTAATAGATTTTATTGTGCTTGCCATTTCATTAACGATTATTTATCAAGTACTCTGCGGATACCTAAAGAACGACAAAAAGACTCACATACTTTTATTCCTGGCCGTAGCGCTAATCGCAGTAAATCCATTTATGGTCGAGTCGCTCGCATTTATGATCCCGAGCCATCCTCAAGCCCTACTATGCACAGCGCTCGCAGTTTATTTCCTTTCGGGTAAAAATAGATATCGTTATCTTTTGGTGACGCTATTTTCAATCGCGACTATTTGCACCTATCAAAGCTACTATACGCATCTCTTCGTATTGGGTACCATAGTGTTATATCTCAAAAATAAAGCCAAAATCAATAAACCGATCGGCATAGAATTTCTCAAACATATAGGCACCATTATTGCTGGTATGGCAACCTATTTTATATCTGTTTTTGCCTACTGCAAAATCATGGGCGTCGAGCAGGCCAAAAGCACTACATCGAACCTGTCGCCATTTCACCTAATTCGCCAACTACTGCATGTACTTAGAG
>JAHKZT010000035.1 GCA_020626475.1 bacterium | reverse complement strand
TTCATTTAGTTTGCGAATTCTTTCATCGCGGAAATCTTTTAGAGTTGCCATATCTGATATTATAACATAAAAACAGCGGACTGCAGAGCCCGCTGTTTGCGTTTAGTCACCGTCGAGGAAGGCGCCCGACTGGCGCGACCATAGTTTGTTATATTCGCCGTTTTTCTTCAATAATTCTGCATGCGTGCCCTGCTCAACGATTTTACCGTTATCGAGCACAATGATACGGTCGAGGCTTGCAATCGTCGAAAGACGGTGTGCTACCACGATACTCGTGCGCCCTTTCATGAGTTTTACGAGAGCATCCTGAATTAACGCCTCAGACTCAGAGTCGAGTGCAGAAGTTGCTTCATCTAGCACGAGAATCGGTGCATCTTTTAGGATTGCACGCGCAATTGCAATACGCTGACGCTGACCACCAGATAGCTTAATACCGCGTTCGCCGACAAGCGTTTCATAGCCGTCCGGCAAGTTCTTAATAAACTCGTGTGCGTTTGCTAGCTTTGCGGCACGCTCAATTTCTTTTTGCGTTGCATCAGGCTTTGCGTAAGCAATGTTCTCTGCGATAGAACGATGAAATAGTGACGTTTCCTGTGGCACATAGGCAACTTTTTCTCTAAGCGACACTTGCTGAACGTTTTTAATGTTCTGGCCATCAATTGCGATTTGCCCGTTATTTACGTCAGCAAAGCGAAGTAACAGTTTCGTTAGAGTAGTTTTACCTGAGCCGGAAATGCCAACTAGACCAATACGTTCACCTGGTTTAATCTCCAAGTTAAAATCCGTGAAGATTGCTTCTTTTGCATCGTGATGCCTGAACTCGACATTCTCGTAGCGAATTGCGCCGCGCTTAATTTCGAGCGGCTTTGCGCCAGGAAGGTCAACGACATCATCTTCCATGTCGAGAATTTCAGTCATTTCATACGCATCACCAAATACGCGGTTTACACCCTTAAAAATGTTGTTCACATTCCAGAGTTCTCCCATAATCTGCATCGAGTAGTTTACGATGAGAATAAGAGTCGAAATTGCAAGCCCGAATACTGGCTGACCGATAATCAAGAATACCGTAATAATCGCGATAATACCGGTGTTGACGATATTAAAGCCCATATCGCGTTTCATTTGGCCGCGCATCTGCGCAAAACCAGCATTCATCGTCGCACGCGTAAAGTTTGCATAGCGATGACGCTCATGCGCCTCTCGACCATAAGATTTGACCGAAAGGATATTCGAAATCGAATCTGCGAGCTGCCCCGTCTGCTTGTTGTCCGCCTCCGCCCATTCGCGACTTAAATGCGAAATCTTTTTGAAGGTTAGAGCCGCGCATAGGACATAGAGCGCAACGAATATTAATAGACCAGCTGCAAAGATTGGCGCACGCGTAAATAGCACGCACGACGTAGACGCAATCATGATGATTAGGTAAAGAATATCGAAGGTTAAAAGATCAAAGAATCTCTCAAACGCTCCAACAAACTTATTCGTCTGAGACACAAGCGAGCCAGAAAAGCGATCGCTATGGAACTGCATCGACTGAGCACTAATCGCATTGAAGCTTTTTGTCGCTAGCTCATACATAACCTTTAATTCGAAAATCCAGAGCCAACGAATGCGGAGCCAACCGAGAATAATTGAGCCAATAACATGACATACAATTAGCATAATTGCGCTAGGCAGGAGAGTTGAAACAATCTGATCATTCGGAATTCCGCTGCTGATTTTATCAATCATATTCGCGAATATAAGCGGAATGAAAGCAGTACGAACAATAACGACAATCGGCGTAGATATTAAAGTACCAATTGCGAGAAGCTTGTATTTCTTCGAAGCTTCCCAAAAGTAGTGGAGCGTACGACGCGATACGCGTCTACGATCCTCTTTTGATTTAGTTGTCATATGACCACCTCTTTCTTTTTTTGATATAAAAATACGCCAATTATTTTCTATATAATCAGCGTATTTGGTTTGTAAATGTTTCTTTGGTTATTGAATATCGGTTACCTTAAAGGTCTTTCCGTTCGGAAGTTTTACTTCCTCACCAACTTTTTTACCAAATATCGCTACACCGATTGGGGATTCGTTGCTAATCTTGCCTTCAAGTGGATTAGCTTCGACTGCACCAACGAGTGTATAAGTGTTTTTCTTGCCATCAGATTCAAGTGTGACGGTTGAACCCATGGCGACTTTTTCCCTTTTGCCAGATTTAATAATCTTTGCATGGAGGAGGATATCTTCAATTTCTAGAATGCGGCCTTCGACGACCTTCTGCTCGCCACGAGCGGCAGAGTAATCTTCATTCTCGCTAAGATCGCCGTAAGAACGTGCAGTAGCGATTTTTTCAGCCAACTCAGGACGACGTGCTTTAAGCTCTTCGAGCTCTTTTTCAAGATCTTTGCGACCGGCAGCGGTAATATTTACTACGTTAGCCATAATGTTTGTTTCCTCCTGTACCCCAGAAAAATAGGAAAATTTACTGTTACTTCCGCTATAGTTTAGCAATAAAATCCACTAAAGGCAAGAGTTTTATTTCAGATTCTGTACGTTTTTTAATTTCAACTTTGTCTTCTGCGAGTGTTTTATCGCTAATTACGATGCGATACGGAATACCAAGTAAGTCAGCGTCGGCAAACTTTTCACCGTTACGCGCATTCTTGCGATCATCGAAGATAATTTGTTCAGGTGCTTTGTTATGTAGGTCTTCCGCGACTTCCATTGCTTTATCGCCAATGGCGACAACATAATACTTATATGGTGCGATTTCTTCTGGCCAGACGAGACCTTTGTCGTCGCTAAGCTTTTCTGCAATTACGCCCATGACGCGGCTAGGACCGATGCCATAGCTACCCATAAAGACTTTCTGACGCTTGCCATCTTCGTCATTAAAGCAAAGATCGAGCGCATCGGAGAAACGATAGCCAAGAGTAAAGATATTGCCGACTTCTGCTGCTTTATGCTGCTCGAGCTTGGACTTATCTAGGCCAAGATCAGCGAGAACTTCATCGTTATAGACTTCCTCATTTACGGCAATGCCTTTTTCGCGATCAAGATAAATAATATCCTCACCGACTTCCGTTAGAGTCTGGAATTCATCGGAATATTTACTGAAGGCGCCGCCGCTTGCAAAAGTACGGAAAGTATCATTACCAATACCGAGACGATTAAAGATTTTCTTATAGCTCTCGGCGCACTTCTCATAGAATTCTTTGTGCTGCTCGCGATCTTTAGAAAAGCTATAAAGATCCTTCATCATGAATTCGCGCGTACGCATAATGCCAGATTTAGCGCGAAGCTCGTTGCGGAATTTAGTCTGGAACTGATAGGCATAAACCGGCAAGTCCTTGTAGCTAGAGATATAGCTCTTCATGAGACGCGTAAGTGGCTCTTCGTGCGTACAGCCGAGACCAACTTCGCCGCCAGCGTTAAGCTTAGTCTTGAACCAAACATCCATGACATCGTCGCTCCAGCGTCCGCTTGCTTCCCAAGCGTCACGTGGCTGCAAGGCAGTCATCTTGAGTTCTTGGCCACCAATAGCGTTCATTTCCTCGCGGATAATCTGCATAATCTTATCAAGCGTTCGCATACCCAAGGGCAAATAATCGTAGACGCCGGCCATCTCCTTATAGATATAACCAGCACGAATCAAAAGTTTTGCGCTCTCGCTGACCTCATCGCCAGGAGCTGTCTTGGTAGTTTTTGCGAATGTTTGACTTAATTTCATATTGATAGTATAGCATACTATCCTGGGTATTCATCAATGGAAGTGATCAGGACATCGCGCGGTTTGTTGCCACCCGTAGCAGGGCCAACTACGCCTTTTGCTTCAAGCTCATCAATGATCGATGCGGCACGGCCATAGCCGATATGAAGCTGGCGCTGCAAGAGCGAAGTCGAAAGTTTGCCGGCGCGAATTGCGATTTCTGCCGCTTGGCGCTCGACGTCACCACCGCCACCGCCCATACTGCCGCCAGCACCTGGCATACCTGGGACAGAGACTTGCTGAGAGATAACTTCATCGTTGTATTGTGGCGGAGCTTGCTGACGTAGGAAATCGGTAATTTTTGCAATTTCTTTATCACTCACGAAGGCACCCTGAACACGACGAGGCTTACCCATCATTTCGGTCGTAAGGAATAGCATATCACCAGAACCGAGTAGCTTCTCAGCCCCAACCGCATCGAGCATAACGCGAGAATCTACACCATTATTAACGGCAAAGGCGATACGGCCTGGAATATTTGCCTTAATGAGACCAGTAACGACTTTTACTTCTGGACGCTGCGTTGCAAGCACAAGGTGAATACCAGCAGCACGACCCTTCTGAGCGATACGAACAATAAGCATCTCGAGTTCTTTGCCAGCGGTCATCATAAGGTCCGCCATCTCATCGACGATAATTACGATATATGGCATCTTGCCATGATCATGCTCTTGAGGATTACCGTCTTCATCGGCAATCGTGACTTTGCCGCCCTGCTCGGCCATCTTCGTATTGTAGTCGATAATATTTTTTACACGCTCCTTGCTCATGATCGTGTAGCGTTTTTCCATCTCGCCGACCGCCCACTTCATCGCGCTGAGAGCCTTATCGGTCGAATTGATAACTGGCGTCAAAAGATGCGGAATGTCTTCGTATGCCGCCATTTCGACCTGCTTCGGGTCGACAATGATAAGCTTTAGGTCGCTTGGAGAGTTGTGATACAACAAAGAGCTAATCAAAACGTTCGTCATGACAGACTTACCAGAACCAGTAGTACCAGCAATAAGAAGGTGAGGCATTTTTGCGAGATCACCAACTACGACCTGGCCAGCAATATCTTTACCAACCGTAAAGGCAAGTGGTTTCTCGGAAGCAATCTTGCGCCATTCGGAAGCGCGCAAAAGCTCATGCAAACCAACACTAGCTGGAGTGATATTTGGCACTTCAATACCAACCATATTCGTGCGCGGAATCGGCGCTTCAATACGAATCTTGTCTGCCGCGAGCGACATTGCGAGGTTTTTATCATACTGGAGAAGTTTATTAACACGAATACCAGCCGGCGGACGAAGCGTATACTGCGTAATGCGCGGGCCAAGGTTTGCACCCTCAACAGTTACATCAATATCAAATTGTGCGAGAGTATCTTTAATGATGCGAGCATTTTCTTCGGTATTTCCTGGGTCTGCCGGAGTAGTCTTGCGGTTCAAAAGATCCATTGGTGGCATCTTCCAGTTCGGATCAGAGACTGCAACAAGCGCCATTGGTTCTTCACTAACTTTAACTTCCGCCATTTCGTTCTTCTTTAGTAGTGGCAAGTCGCGGTCTTTCTTTTTATTGTCAACCGTTTCGACATTTGCAACAACCTTAAAATCACCAAGATCATCTTTGGCTGGTTTTTCTTTAATCTTACGCATCACGCGCGCATTCTCTGCGTCTTCATCGTCTTTGCTAGTTTTAAAGATACTAGCAATCTTACGGAAGAGTGCGAGCGGAGTTTCAGCGTACATAAATAGTGCGGTAATCAAGATAAGAACAACATAGACGATAATCGACAATGCGCTACCGAGGTTGCGAACTGCAAAATCATCCATAAACTTGCCAATATAGCCACCGGTATTGCTTGGTGTGCCGAAGCTGCCGACGCCAAAGATGCCGCAAAACCAGAAAATCATCAGCGTTGATGCAACCCAAACACTCGCATCGAGGCGATTATTTGGCGCACGAAAAATCATCACGGCAATATACACGAAAATCAAAGGAAATAAATAAGTCGTAAGACCAAATACGCTGTAACTGGAATCTTTTAGCCATTGCAAGAAAACAGCATTTTGCCCTGCGCCGAACCACATTGCAACAAAAACAACTGCAAATACTAAGAATAAAATTGCTAACGCCTGACGCCAAAAACCACCCGGAAGCTCATGCTTCGGTACTTCTTCTTTGGCTGACTTGCGTTTTCTACCTCGCTTTTTCTGTGCCATATAGCTTAAATTATAGCATAAAAAAGAGAAGCATATGCGCTTCTCTTTTTCGTATCTCAAAGTATCTTATTTGAGAAGATCTAACCAGCTCTTTGCGGTATCGTAAGCATCCTCGACATCGGAAGAGTCATAGCTGCTGTTCTTGGAGTAACCCTTGCCATAGAAGTTTACGAACATGGAGACTACAGAAATAATAAGAGCGACAGATGCAACACCGAGCGCAACGAAGCGAGCGATGTTAAGGACCTGGGTCTTACCAGCAGCAATAGCATTAGAGATGAATACTACTGCGACTGCAGCTGCAGCTGCGAGCGTGTTGGAAAGGAAGCCGTTGAGCCAGAGATAACCTTGGTCAACACCGGACTTCTTACCGAGGCCACAGAGGGCGTAGATAGCAAGAGCTACCATCTTGAAGACTTCGAGAGTTGCGATTACGACGAAGATGTTACGTACGCACTTCCAGGAGCCCTTCATTGCGTTAATATCAGTAATCTTGCGTGCGGAAATTAGAGCGATAACTGCAAATAGTACAGTTAGGAGGCCGCAAGCAAAAATAGTGCCAAGATGGCCGGCGTTAGCGCCAAGAAGAAGGCCGCTAAATGGAATACCGACATTCCAGCCTTTTGTAGTGAAACTTGCAATTGCTGCAAAGATTGTCATCCAGCCCATGAAGATAGCGAGAGTCGTACTAACTGCATTGACTGTAGCGATAATGTTGTTGTCTGCCTTAACTTTAGGCATTTTGACAGGGTCAACCACTGGTTGAGTTGCCATGAAACTATTCTCCTTTAAGTTATATTTAATGTAATAATATCACAAAAATAGCTAGAATAATGCAATATTATCCTAGCTATTTTAAATTCTTATGCTTTTTCTCTATTAGTCTTT
>JAHKZT010000034.1 GCA_020626475.1 bacterium | reverse complement strand
GCGCTATCACCTATTATTTACCGATGATTGCCGGCGCGATAGCTTTCAATGTTTATAACGGTCGTGGAGCGATTGCGGAGGCAGAAAAACTTGCCGCTAATGGTGATAGCGACAAGTTTGAGGTAAAAAAGCCTAAAACTTCGAAAAAGAAATAGGCTAAAGAATATCTTCGCAGATAATATTGTCGCAGTGTCTAAGGGCTTCCTGAGACTCTGTGACTTTTTTGACGGTCCAGCCTAAGACTGGTACGCCCTGGGCGCGGAATTTTTCGACGCGTTTATTTGGCAAAGCGTGGATATCGTAGGAGATAAAATCTGGCTTGTTGATAGGGGAGAACCAGAGGTTTTTGAGGGCCGGTTTAGCGATCGTGGATACCTCTTTACTGCTTTTAAAATCGCTGGAGAGTTGTCCGCGCGGAATATCTGGCGCATTCTTTTTAAGCCAACGCAAAGAGAGGGGACTAAAGCTTTGTAGGGCATACTTCCCTTTATAGCTCTTTAAAGCCTCGACGACTGCAGCTTCTAACTTCCCTGCTGGTTGGTCATACTTTAACTCGATTAATAGTGGCACTTTGCCATTAATTACGGCTAGTACTTCAGATAGTAACGGGATACGTTCGCGAGTATGTTTGAGGTACATTTCACGAATCTCAGTAAAACTGCATTCTGCGATTTCCTTATCGATGCCGCACATGCGTTTGAGGTTGTCATCATGAAATACGACCACTTCCCCGGTTTTAATCATGTGGACATCCAACTCGATCGGAAAACGGCCTTCTACGGCCTTCTGGAAGGCTGTGAGAGAGTTTTCTGGTACGGTTTTATTATGTAGGCCGCGATGTGCGATTGGTGAATGTAGAAGATAATCGATTTTTGACATTTTTACCTCTGTACCGGGCGGTTGCCGCGGTCGTTTGTGTTACTGTGTTTGTGATAGCTAATCTTACGGCCTTTCTTTTGGATTGTATGAACGTTAGCTTGGCCGTTCTTTGCGCTCGTAATTACCTGACGGCCTTCTTCGTCGTCTTCGCCGCGGGTAGATTTTAGCTTTTCTGGCTCTTGGGTAGGCTCATCTTCTTTGACGGTAGACTTAATGTTTGGACTAGATTGCTGGGCGGCAATGAGTGCACTGAGATCCTTTAGGCCTGGTCCGGACTTTTCGCCCTGAGCTTGAGATGGGGAGATTTTTTGTTTGCGGAACTCTGCTTGCGGCGTGAATTGGAAGACTGGCTTTTCGTGTTTTACTGAGCTGCCTTGATTTTCGGAACCGCGTTCACCGGCTTCGCGGCCGGAGTCGGAGAGATTCTTCTTCCACTTCTCTGCTGCTTCGATAGCGTCCTTGATTTCTTTTTCGACTTCTGCGCGGTTGCGAGCATAGGTCATGCGAGAATTGCGGACAATTTGTGGTGTAAGATCGTTCGGCGGTTTTGGGATACTAAGTGTCGTTGCGGAGAAAGCTGGAGTTTTTTCGCCATTAATAATCATCGAAAGAACGAAGTGACGGTTATTGAGATTGAGGAGGTCTTGTGCCTCAAAGACTGGCTCGAACTGTTTGGAAAGAATTGGCGCATCATCGGCGGAAACGCGGAAACTAATGGTGGTACCGACGTTACCAAAGACGGCATCGCGGACGGATTCGGTCATCTGGCTCGTGTACTGGTTTGCGACGGTAAGGTTGAGGCCGTATTTGCGCGCCTCAGAAAGAATAACGGCGAAGGAATCGGTAGCGAAGTTTTGGAACTCGTCGACATAGAGATAGAATGGGCGACGATCTTCGACATTTGGAATATCGCTACGGCTCATCGCGGCAAGCTGAACCTTAGTGACGAGGAAGGCGCCGAGAATAGCGGCGTTATCTTCGCCGATAAGACCTTTGGAGAGGTTGACGACGAGAATTTTGCCTTCGTCCATAATTTTACGCACGTCAAAGCTAGACTTTGGCTGGCCGATAATATTGCGAATGATTGGGTTTGCGGTGAATGCACCAACCTTGTTTAGGATAGGTGCGACAGATTCAGTGACCTGCTTATCGCCCCAAGATCCGAACTCTTGTTTCCAGAACTGAAGAACAGTGACGTCTTGGCAATAAGTGAGGGTTTCTTTGCGGAATTCCTTATCGGTGAGCATACGCGAGATATCGAGCATAGTAGTTTGCGGACGGTCAAGGAGTGCAAGCAAGGTATAGCGAAGAATGTGCTCGAGGCGAGGACCCCAAGATTCGCCAAACATACGCTTCAATACGCCGATAACTTCAGAGGAGATATTCGGCTTGCGAGCTGGGTCGTAGACTTCGAGCGGATTGAAAGCCATTGGGTATTGCGTATCGGCCGGGTTGAAATATACGACATCTTTGATGCGGTTTTCTGGGATAAACTTTAGGTTATCCATTGCGAGGTCGCCGTGTGGGTCGATAATACAATAGCCTTGATTGTGATAAATATCGCTAAGCGCAAAGAGTGTTAGAAGACCAGACTTACCAGAACCGGTCTGACCGATAATGTAGACGTGACGAGAGCGGTCGCGGCGATACATGCCGAACTGGTGTTTGATGCCGCGGAAATCGGTAAGGCCAAAGGCGGAGATATTTTCATCGTAGCTTGGGTTGCCGGTAAGCATTGGGAGCTTGGCTGGTGGTTCAGCGGTTTTACTGGAAGCCCAAACGATGTTTGGCGTCTCGACGTTCGTATGTGGGAGATGATAAACGCTAGCGAGCTCGGAAATATTAAGAATAAAGCCATGGTCGGTAAATTGGCGAGCTTTGTAGGCGTTAAGAGCTGCTTTATCGAAAGTAGCGCCACTCATTTTGAAACCATTGAGGTTAGTAGAGTTGAACTGTTTGAAGGTACCGACGAGGGCCTGCATGTTTAGCTTCGCATTTACTTCATTTTCACCAACGTAAGCGAGGCGGATTTTAACTTCGTAGCCAAGTTTTGTTGCTTTCTCTTCTGCCTTTGCGACTTGCGTCTTGGCGCGCTCAGATAGTTCGACTTTTACGTCGGAGCCAGTACCGCCCTCTGGCGGGCGCCATAATGCGGCGAGAATTTGTGCGAACCAGGCAAAGTCAATACTGCCAAAGCTCAAGGTCTTGCCAGCTTTGATTTTTTGAATCCATTTATCGGTTTTTGTGTGCCAATCGTCGGCGACTGGGCGAGTAAGAATCTGAATCCAGAGCTCTTCTCCGCCGTTTGGGTTGAGCTTTGCGAGTGTACCGGTGATGCCGGCGAGCGGGTCGACCTCAAATGATTCGAAGGTCTTAATTGGCAACGCATCGTCGTAGATAAGTGAAATTTCAGAACTGTAGGCGACTGGATATTTGTCGCGGCGGTCCGCATAATCTTCTTTCATGCGATAGATTTGGACGCTAGGATACTGCGAATAAATCTGGCCTTCGACGAAGCTTTGAAGAACTTTTGGTACCCAGACGAAGAAACGAATCTGGTTGCCAGTAGATGCGATCTCGAAACTTAAATGTTCCTGGACGCCACCGGAATGTTTGAGCTCGTTTGCGTCGCGAAGGATGCCGTGAAGCGAAGCAAAAAGCTGTTCGGCGCTGAGCTCTTTTTTGTCGTTATCCTTTGGAATTTCGAGCATCAAAAGAACTGAATCGACGTTCAAAACTTTGAGTCGATTGATCTTTTTGTAGTTTCTATAAGTGAGGAAGCCGAGTACTGCAACAATAGTTATCCAGACGATCGGCGTAGCAAGAAAATGAATAATGTGCTCCATGGCTATATTTTAGCATAGACGGTATAAAAATGATATAATTTTAAGAGATGAAACGTAAGATTCTTTTTACTTCCCACACGGCGAATTTTCACAAATTTAATCGCCCATTAATGCGCATGCTTCGCGGCACACTTGAAGCGCCATATGATGATTTAAATATCGGTGGATGGCAAGTAGATTATGCCTGCATGTGCGAGGAGGAGGTTTATGATGCTGATAATGTTTTTAAGATAGATTTTGCGCGCAATCCGTTTCGTTTCGATAAGCACGTGAAGGCTTATCACCAGCTCAAGAAGCTCATCGCTGAGGGCGGCTATGAGGCAATTCATACTCATACACCAGTTGGTTCAATTGTGACGCGTTGGGCGGCAAAAGCGGCGCATAAAAAAGGCGTGAAAGTTATTTATACTTGCCATGGTTTTCATTTTTACGACGGAGCGCCAAAAATGAATTGGCGTTTGTATTATCCGCTCGAGAAAAAATTTGCAAAAGATACGGATTTGTTGATTACGATTAATCGTGAGGATTACAAACGAGCGAAAAATGATTTTGAATGCCCTGTCAAAATGATTGACGGTGCTGGCGTAGATACGAATAAATTCAGAAAAACTACGAAGGCCGAGCAAAAGGCGGCGCGCGAAAAATACGGCCTTGCGGCAAATGATTTCGTCATGGTTTATTTGGCTGAATACACTGCGAATAAGAACCATGAAATGCTCGTGCGTGCGGCGGCTCCGATTATGCATAAAAGGCCGAACGTAAAGTTATTATTCTTGGGGCAGGGCCCGCTCATGGATGCAACGCGCACGCTCGCAAAAGAACTCGGTGTCGAAAAACAGGTAATAATGCCTGGTTATATTCGCGATAATTATGCGGCCCTCGTTCAAAGTTGTAATCTTTGTGTTTCGGCGAGCAAACGTGAGGGGCTTGGCCTTGGTGTTTTGGAGGCAATTTTATGTGGTCTACCGATTTTGATTGCGGATAATCGTGGACATCGCGATATTGTGGATGGCAAGAAGAAATATCTTTTTGCGCTCGATGATACAAATATGTTGACGATTAAAATGCAGGACGCTTTTTCGAATCCAGAAAAATATCATTTAGATTTTCCGGAGCGTTATAGTATGCATAATTCCCTTTCGGAAATGCGCGAGATTTATAAGGAGATTTTGGGATGAAAATTTTGCACGTAATTGGCGGTATGGATCGTGGCGGCGCTGAGTCGTATATTATGAATTCTTTGCGAAATATTGATCGCGAAAAATATCAGTGCGATATTTTAACTTTTCTTGCTCCGCGTGATGGCAAAAAATATGTCTACGAAGATGAGCTCAAGACGCTTGGCGTGAAGATTATTCAGATTGAAGATAATCGTTTCAAAAAGCCGATTAAATTTATTAAAGACGTTGAAAAGGTCTTGCGTGAGGGCGGTTATGATGCGATTCATAGTCACATTGATTTCATGTCGGCAATTACTCTTCGAGCGGCGCGTAATGCTGGTGTAAAGAAACGCATTTCGCACTCGCATAATACGAATAATTCAAACCTCAAGAAGCCGCTCTTGAAGGCTTGCAGTAATGTTTTTCGTCGCCAGATTAATCGCGAAGCTACGATGCGCTTAGCTTGCGGCGAAGATGCTGGTAGATTTTTGTATGGTGCGAAGCAAGAATTTCGCGTAATTCATAACGGTATTGACATTCAGAGATTCCGCTACAATTCTAATACGCGCAAGATGATGCGCGCGAAGCTTGGGGTTGATGACGATGCGGTAGTCTTGTTGAATGTTGGACGTTTTGAAGAGCAGAAGAATCAGGAACATTTGATTGATATTTTTGGCGATTACGTGCGCAAAAATAAGACAGCGAAACTGGTAATTATTGGCGAAGGTTCTTTGCGCCAGAATTTGGAAGACAAGATTGCGAGTGAACGTCTCGAAAAGTCTGTAATGCTACTACCGGCACAAGATAATATGGAGCGTTTTTATTCGATGGCGGATATCTTTATCTTGCCTTCCCTTTTTGAGGGCGTGCCGACGGTTGGCATCGAAGCGCAGGCGAGCGGATTGAAGTGTCTATTTAGTAGTAATGTCCCCAAAGAAACCAAGTTGCTAGATACCGCTGAGTTTTTGCCGCTAGAAGATAATTGGACGAGTAAAATTATTGCAGTGGCCGATAAACGTGGCGATGCTATTAAGAACGCTAAGGTTCAAGAATATGCAATCGAAAATACTGTAAAAGCATTAGAAAAGGCTTACGACGAGGCTTAAAAGTGCAACAAAAATCCGCCCTTGATGGACGGTTTTTTATTGATTGCTCTTTAGTCCTTTAGGCTAGTTTGTAGCGATCTTTACCAACGCGAGCGTAAAGATCTTTGTTCTGAAGATTGAGAAGAACGGTAGTTTCCTTAACTTTGCGTTCTTTGAGAACCTGCTTGACGATGTCTTTGCGGCTCAGGCCTTCGTCGCCAGCTTTCTTAAGAATCTTCGTAATGATATCTGCGACGGTGCCCTTGCTGTAGCCCCATTTATCTAGTGCATAGATACCGCGGCCAATAAGAACGAAACGAGAGTCCTTGATAAGCTCGTTGTGAATTGCTTGAACGGTTACATCTTTGCGCTTGAAATCGGAAGAGCTGATTGCTTTTGCGATATCGTTGAAGTGCATTGGCTCTTTGCGTTTTTCGAGAACGACGAAGATTTTGTCGCGAATGTTCTTCGGGTTAACGGTTGGCCATTTTGCGAGACCCCACTGACCGTTAAGGGTAGAGAGAAGCTTACTGACGTGAGCGATTGCTTCGATATGGCTCGGGTGTTCGTAGTTGAGCTTTTCGTCGAGGTCGTCAATCGTCATTGGAGCCTTGTTGGCTTTGATAATGCTGACGATTTCATCGGTTTTGGTGCGGATTTCTTTTTCGCTGCCATATTCGGCGATGCCGATTGCGGAATGATATTTGTCATTCTCTGCTACGATACTGAGGGCTGGAGAGATTTCTCCTAAGAAACTAAACTGTGCTTTCTGAGTGGCGTTTGGTGCTTTGCCAAGAATTTTGCTTGCGAGATCGTTGACGCGGGCGACGCGGCCCATTTCGGTAAGGTTGCGAATGATAAGTTTTTCGGCGGCTGCGAGATCGTTGATTTTGCCTTCTTCAGCGGCGATTCTAAGACGGATAAGAATAGCCTTTTCGAGCTGGCGAACACGCTCCCTTGTAATCGATAACATTTCACCGATTTGTTCAAGTGTTTCCTTGTGTCCGTTGAGACCAAAGCGGCGAGAGATGATTTCTCTTTCGCGCTCTTGCTCGATGATATTCAGACTATTCGTGATTGCTTTGGCAATCGTTTCCGCATTGTTCATGATGCTG
>JAHKZT010000033.1 GCA_020626475.1 bacterium | reverse complement strand
AGCGAGATAATTCTGCCGAGATGTCGATTGCTTGCCACGTTTTGCCTCCCTAATTATTTGTCTTTTTTGTCAGTTTTCTTTTCAGCTGCTTTTTTAGCCGCTTTAACCTTAAGATTTGGGGTCTTTTTTGCGGTTTCGAATGCCTTTACTGGCGAATGCTTGTTAACACTACGAGCAAGCTTGAGACGCAAATGGCTGCGGCGAAGACCGGTCTTGCGAGGGCTGCTCTGCTTTTTTGGTTCTGGCATGTAAAAATGCTCCTTTAATTAATAATAGATACTTGTTCTATATATTACTATATTTTTTGGGTTTTTACAAGATGGTTTGCATTATCCCAAACAATTCAACGAGTGTGTTTCCGAGTGCTGCTACGATTTATAAGCCCGACATCGCACTTATGCTATAATTATTTTATGAAGATTCGGAGAGGTAGGAGTCGCGTTCGCACGGCAGTAAGTTGCATTATTGCTCTTATTTGCGTTGCGGGCATTGGATATTCCGGATATAAGATCATCGAGTGGAAGCTAGACTCAAATAAGACAATTGAACAGACCGAAAAGATTGAAGAGACTGCATCCGTCGAAGAAATAGAAGATGATTCGAAAACCGAAACCGTCACGAGCAACGAGCCACCGAATACGCCTTATTGGAACTATATCAAGATGAAATTGATCGACGTTGATTTTACTGAACTTAGAAAAATCAACAACGAAACTGGCGGCTGGGTGCAAGTTAGTGGCACGAACATTAACTACCCGTTTGTGATGACGAGCAATAATGACTTCTATCTTAATCACTCTTTCGATAAGAGCTACAGCAAGGCCGGTTGGGTGTTTGCCGATTTTCGCAATCATGTCGATGGGACCGATCGCAACCTGATCCTCTACGCTCATGGCCGCTACGACGCGACAATGTTTGGCACATTGCGCAATATTTTAACGAGTGGCTGGCTCAATAATTCCGACAACTTTACCGTTCGCACCGTGAACGATACTGAGAGCGCGCTCTGGCAGGTCTTTAGTGTTTATAAAATCCCAACAACCAACGATTACATCCAAACCTCATTTAGTAACGATGAAGAGTTCGGTCGTTTCGCAAACGTCTTACGCCAACGCAGTAAATATAACTTCAAGACCAGCGTAGCGCCGACCGATAAGATTCTTACCTTATCAACCTGCTTCAGCAGCACCGAGCGTGTCGTATTGCATGCGAAACTCATTAAGCGCGCACCGCGCGAAACTGCTTCCGCACAATAAAAAATCTCCAGTTTTACGGCTGGAGATTTTTTGATGTATTGTTGTTTATTTTACAACAATGTTTACAAGCTTACCCTGCGGGACGACGATTGTCTTGATGATTTCTTTGCCTTCAATTAAACCCTTAATCTTTTCGTCGGCAAGGGCATATTCTTCAAGCTTTGCTTTGTCGGCGGCTTCTTCGGCTGGGATCTGAATCTTTGCACGAAGTTTGCCGTTAACCTGAACAATCATCTCGACCGTCTCGTCGACAAGTAGGCTGTTATCCCACTTTGGCCAGATATCATCACTGCCGAGCTCTTCGAGCATCTCCGATGCGAGGTGTGGAGCAAATGGTTTGAGAATCTTTGCGAGTGCAATCAAATCATCTGCGGCTGCGCCAGTTTTGTAAAGCTCATTCACGAACTCCATCATTGCCGCAACGGCAGTATTGAAGTTATTGCGATGAATATCTTCGGTAACTTTCTTGATAGTCTTATGGCGGAGCGCAACGGTCGCAGATTCTGCAAGCTTCTCTTTTTCGAATACAAGTGTCCAACAACGATTTAGGAAGCGATAGACACCACCAATCGCCTCAGTGCTCCATGCGGCATCCATATTATATGGACCAATAAAGAGTTCATAAGTGCGGAGTGTATCTGCGCCATAACCCTGATTAATGACATCGAGCGGATCAATGACATTGCCCTTAGACTTCGACATCTTCTTGCCATCAGGCGCATTAATATAACCATTGTAAAGCAGTTTCTTTATTGGCTCACGGAAATCGAGATATCCTTCATCGGCGAAGAACTTGCACCAGAAGCGAACATAAAGCAAATGCGCAACCGCATGGTCGCCGCCACAATAAATGTCGGTTGGCGCCCAATAGTTTACTTTTTCTTTACTCCAAGCCTCTTTATCATTATGAGGATCGGTATAGCGCCAGAGATACCAGCTAGAACATGCGTAGCCATCGAGCGTATCGGTCTCGCGGGTCATTTCTTCGCCATCGATTGTAACTTTCATGAATTCTTCAGACTTTGCGAGTGCGCTACGGCCAGAGGAATCTGGTTTATAATCATCGATCTTTGGCAATAAGACTGGAAGTTGGTCTTCCGGAATAGCGTGAGGCTTGCCGTTTTTATCATAGGCGATAGGAATTGGGCAGCCCCAATAGCGCTGGCGAGAAATAAGCCAGTCGCGCATACGATAGGTAACTTTCTTTTGACCAATCTTCTGAGTTTCAAGCCAGTCGATAATACCATCGCGAGCATCAGAACTATCAATGCCATCAAACTGAGCAGAGTTAATCATCTTGCCTTCGCCGTGATAGCACTTCGAATCATCATCAGATTCTTCTGGTTTTTCGATGACTTTTACGATTGGAAGGTCGAATTTCTCGGCGAATTCGTAGTCGCGTTCGTCATGAGCAGGAACTGCCATAATTGCGCCAGTGCCATAACCGCTAAGGACATAGTCAGCAACCCAAATTGGAATTTCCTTACCGTTAACTGGGTTAATTGCGTAAGCGCCGGTAAAGACACCGGTCTTCTCTTTGTTCTCCTGACGCTCAATTTCGGACTTTTTAATTGCATCTTTGCAATACTGAGTCATCGCCTTGCGAGCGTCCTCGCTCGTAATCTTCGTAATAAGCGGATGCTCCGGGGCGAGTACGAGGAAAGTTGCACCGAAGAGCGTGTCTGGGCGGGTCGTAAAGACGCGAACAGTTTCTTTATGGTCTTTAATTACGAAATCAATTTCAGCACCTTCACTGCGACCAATCCAGTTTTTCTGCATGGTTTTGATTTTGTCCGGCCAATCAAGATTATCGATTTCGTCGAGCAATTCGTCAGCGTAGGCAGTAATCTTAAAGAACCACTGCTTCATCTTTTTCTTTTCGACTTCATGGCCACAGCGCCAGCAACAACCATTCTCGACCTGCTCATTTGCGAGCACAGTCTGGTCGACTGGACACCACCATTGATAGTTTTCAGCTTGATAAGCTAGTCCCTTCTTGAAGAGCTGAAGGAAGCACCATTGAGTCCATTTATAATATGCTGGGTCGGAAGTATTAATTTCGCGGGACCAGTCAATTGCATAGCCAAGGCGTTTTGCCTGCTTGCGGAAATTATCGATGTTGGTTTTTGTGACTTCCTGCGGAGAGATGCCGGTTTTAATCGCATAATTCTCTGCCGGAAGGCCAAAGGTATCGTAACCGAATGGACGAAGAACGTTCATTTCCTGCTGCGTATAGAAACGCGCGAGGCAGTCTACGATACTAAAGTTGCGGACGTGGCCAACGTGAAGACCGGCGCCAGATGGGTATGGGAACATCTCGGCGAGGAACATTTTTGGCCGATTATCGTTGTCTTTGGCGGCAAAAGGCTTCTCTTCTTCCCAGCGCTTTTGCCATTTTTCTTCTATTTTTAATGGATCATAATGGCTCATAATTAATAATTATACAATAAAATTCCCCTTCTCGTCAGGGCACTTTTCAGAGGCGCAGCAGTCATCCAGCCCGTCGTTACGGGTGGACACTGCTTCTACTCGGCCGCAGCCTCCGTAGAGCCTCCTAAAAGCGCCCCGACTTGAAGGGCTTCTATTGCATGCTACATTAAAATGCTTGTGATTAAAATCTGACGAATTAAGTTTGGTAGTGTATAATGGATATAATTATGGCAATTAAGAAAACTGCGAATAATATCAAGAAAGCCATTACAAAAAAGAAGAATACGAAGGAAGCTGAAAAAGAGGCTCGCAAACCGCATTCTTCGAAGAAGAATGGCATGAGTTTATATTCTAACCTCGCTTACAAGCGCCGCGTCAAACAAGACCAGCGTGCACGTAAGAAAGCCGAGGAATTGGCTAAGCTGCCAAAGAATCCATTTTTGCGCTTCTTTGCTAGACTTCGCCCAGACCGCTTCTTTAAATGGTGGTTCTCAAAAGAAAATCAGCTACGTTTGCTAAAGATTTTTATCGCATTCGTACTAATTCTCATTATCGCAATTGGTGGCCTATTCCTATACTTCAAGAAAGATTTGTCCGAAATTGATCCAGAAGAGCTCGCGAATCGCGTTCAGGACACCGTCAATGTCTATCTCGACCGTAACGGCGAAGTGCTCTGGGAAGATAAAGGCAGTGGCGACTATCGTCTTGTTGTTGACGGTGGAGATATCTCTACTTATATGCGTCAAGCAACTGTCGCGGCCGAGGATAGAAACTTCTATAATCACATCGGTGTCGACTTCGGTGCTTTATTACGTGCCGCATATATGACTCTCACCGGCAAGCAGGTTCAGGGCGGTTCCACGTTGACTCAGCAGCTTATCAAGCAGGTATACTTCTCGGACGAGGCACAGGATCGCGGCCTTTCCGGTATTCCACGTAAGATCAAGGAAGCAATCCTCGCAATCGAAGTCGAGAAGATGTATGACAAGGAACAGATTATTACGCTCTATCTCAACGAATCGCCATACGGCGGTCGTCGTAACGGTGTTGAATCTGCTGCGCAAACCTACTTCGGTAAGAGCGCAAAAGATCTCGACCTAGCCGAATCTGCGCTCCTTGCTGCAATCCCAAACAACCCTGCACGCTTCAATCCATACAACACTACTTTCAATAAAGACCTTATCTCACGCCAGAAATACATTTTGGACGCGATGGTAGATATGGGTTATATTACTGCCGAACAAGCCAAAGAAGCTAAGGCAGTCGATATTATCGCAAAGGTTAAACCAGAAGCAGATCAGTATGTTGGCATTAAGGCTCCTTGGTTCGTACTCGAGGTCAAATCTCAGCTCGAAGCAAAGTACGGCATTAAAACAATGCGCGAAGGCGGCTTCACGATTAAGACGACGCTCGATTATCGCGCACAAAAGATCGCCGAAGATGCAATTGCTGCAGGCAAAGCTATCTTTTATAAGAACAAATCCGATAACGCAACCCTCGTATCAGTTGACGTCGAGACGAGTCAAGTTATTGCGATGGTTGGCAGCGCAAGCTGGAGCACACCAGGCTATGGTCAGGTAAATGCCGCAACTTCACTTCTCGAGCCAGCTTCGTCTATTAAGCCAATCCTCGATTATACCCCGCTCTTTATGCAACGTGACGGCATCAACTATGCACCTGGTACTATTCTTAAGGATGAAAATATCGATAGACTATACTGTTCCGGCAACGTCGGACGCTGTAAGCTACGCAACGCGTCTGGTCGCTTCTACGGCAATACTACGATTCGCCAAGCCCTCGCTGGCTCTCTAAACATTCCAGCCGTTAAAGCTCTATACATTAATGGCATCGATAATAGTCTTGATATCACACACAAGTTAGGCGATGTATCCTACTGCGCCAATGGAGAGACGGCAGGTCTTTCTATGGCAATCGGTGGCGGTTGCGCCGTACGCCCAGTCGAACACGCGAACGCTTACGCATCGCTTGCTCGCGGTGGCGTCTACAAAGATTTGGCATATGTCCTAGAAATTAAGAACGCTACTGGCGACGTTATCGAATCCTGGTCCGATAGCGAAGGCACGCGCGTAGTAGACGAACAGGTCGCATACATGATTACGAGCATTCTTTCCGACGTAAATTCTCGCCGCTATACCTTCGGTAGCCTCGCAGGACAAGCCGGTTTCTATAGCTCAAAGACTTGGTTTGCAGCAAAAACTGGTACTACCGATAACGGCGCCAGCAAAGCAAAAGACTCTTGGCTTCTTTCCTACTCGCCAGTAGTCGCAACAGCTATTTGGAACGGTAATCATGATGGTCGCGCCGTCAGCAACGGTGGGCACGACGTATGTTTCAAGATTAGCGCTTCATACATCGATCGCATTCATAGTGAAGTCTATGGCGCCGATGGCAAATGGAAATCTGGTGATAAAATCCATGAGCCATCTGGCATGCAGCATATGTCCGTCAATGGCAAGAATGATATCTGGCCAAGCTGGTACAACAAGTCAAAGTCCTCCGGTATCACAAATACGACTATGACTTTCGATTCTATCTCCAAGAAGAAAGCAACCGATTGTACGCCAGCTGAAACTCGCATCAACGTTACTGTTTCTAAGATTATCGATCCGATGACCAAGAAAGAAACCTTCTATGCAGGCGGTTACGATACCGAAAACGAAGATGACGTTCATAGCTGTAGCGACGCCAAGCCTAGCGCAAGCATTGATGTACGAGATAATGGCAATGGTACCTGGACAGTTTCTGCAAGCGTATCAAATGGCCGTTACTATCTACAAAACTACACAATTAGCGTCAATGGTACTGCCACAAAGAGTGGCGAGATTAGCACTAGCGGCTCCGTAAGTTACGACACATCCGAAGAGCCAAAGAGTGCCTCAATTAGAGTCACCGATACTGCTGGATACTCAACGACGGCAAATTGGTCGAAGAAATAAATATAAAAAATAGCCTCTTCGCGAGGCTATTTTTGTTGCTCTATTTATTTTTTGGGCTATTTCTGCGACTCCTGTCAGAAGTCTTTTTTGGCGCAGAATGTTCTTTCTTTACGCGCTTCGGTTCAGCGAGTTTCGCAAACATCATCTTGCCTGCTGCCGTTTGTAGATAACGCACAAATTCAATATCTACCGGCTGACTCTTACCGACATAACGCTCGGCATCATCCACGACAACCATGGTCCCATCGGGAAGATGCGCTACGCCTTGATGTGGATTTGCGCCAGCTGAAACAATCTTTACGCTCAGTTTATCGCCGGGCAAATACTCGCTGCGCAAGCCCTGCGCTAATTCATTGATATTAATCGCATCAATGTGTTCAGTTGCGGCAACTTTCGCTAAATTGAAATCATTTGTAAGAATAATACCGCGGTATTCCTTCGCGAGCGCAAGGAGACGCTCGTCAACCTTCACGCGATCACCTTCATCCTGAAAGATTTCAACATTAGCTAGTTCGACGCGTTCAAGTTCGTTCACGATATCTAGGCCGAAGCGTGCACGCGCGCGTTTTTCGCTATCGCTGCCGTCAGCTAAGAGCTGAAGCTCACGAATCACGGAGCGAGGGATTAACACCTCGTCGCCAAGAAAGCCGGCTTTTGCCACCGACAAGATACGGCCATCCATTAGAGTCGAGGTATCGACGAATAGTTTGCGTCGACTATTCTTTGAC
>JAHKZT010000032.1 GCA_020626475.1 bacterium | reverse complement strand
ACTTATCAAGAAAACAAGGCGAACAATACTGCTGAAGCGCTTGCGAACTATATAAAAGTTCAGGTAAAAGTTGTCCGCGATAGCGAAGAGCAGATTGTTAATGCTGAGGAGCTAGTTCCTGGCGATTTTGTTATGCTTGAGTCCGGCGATAAAATTTCTGCCGATATGCGTCTCGTAGAAACGCATAATTTTTCGGTCGACGAGTCTGTTTTGACTGGCGAGAGTGTGCAGGTTTCTAAAAGTCCGGAGCGCATTGGCAAGGTTGGCGCCTCGCTTGGTGACCAGCGTAACATGGCATTTTCTGGCACGACTGTCGTGTCTGGACGCGCGAGGGCTATCGTCGTAAAAACCGGTCTATCGACAGAACTCGGCAAGATTGCGGATAGTATCAACAATACTAACAAAGCGAAATCACCGCTCACTCTACGCGTCGAAAAATTATCTCGCCAAATTACGATCATGATTCTGATAATTGCCGCCGTCTTAACAACTTTGCTTATCACTAAAGGCGTGTCTCATACGGAAATACTGCTAACTGTGATTGCTTTTGCAGTGTCTGCGATGCCAGAGGGCTTGCCGCTCGCTCTCACTATGGCGTTAAGTATTGCGTCTAATCGTATGGCGAAAAAGAATGTAATTGTGCGCAAACTTAACTCTGCGGAATCGCTTGGCAGTTGTACAGTGATTGCCTCGGACAAAACTGGCACTCTTACGGTAAATCAGCAGACCGCGAAACGCATCATTCTCCCTAATAGCGAAGAATATCAAGTATCTGGCACCGGCTTCAGTACGACCGGAAAAGTTACCGGCAATGCGATTAGTTATGCTGAAGAAATTGGCCTGCTCGGCGTGTTAAACAATGAAGCGAGCATAGAGAACGGTAAGCATATTGGCGATTCGATTGACATTGCATTCTTGGTGCTTGGTGAGAAGTTGAAAGTTAAAACGCGCGGAATAAAAATCGTCGAGCGCGTGCCATACGAATCGGAGAACAAGTATTCCGCTGTATTCTACGAAAAAGGCGGCGAAACGTATTGTACTGTTAAGGGCTCGCTGGAAGTCGTGGCGGGCTTTTGCGACAAAGTGAATTTTTCGAATCGCAAAGATTTACGCAAACTGCATGCTCAGAATGAGATGTTGGCAAAAGACGGATATCGCGTAATTGCGCTCGCAAATGGCAAAATAGCACACAAAAAGAGCTACTCTGAAAAAGACATTAAAGGTCTAACTTTTATGGGGATGGTTGGCTTTATCGACCCGATTCGCAAAGAGGCGGTTGCTTCAATTCGCGACTGCCATACTGCAGGCATAAAAGTTCTAATGATTACTGGCGACCATCCGCTTACGGCCTATTCTATCGCACGCGATTTGGAGTTAGCGAAAGGCATGGAGCAAGTCGCGAGCGGCGAAGAAGTAGAGAAGGTCTATCGTTGTGGCCAGAAAGAATTCGATGAATTCGTGGCGAGCAAATTAGTATTTGCGCGCGTGACGCCACTGCAAAAACTCCATATCGTAAATTCGCTCAAGCGCCAAGGCGAATTTGTTGCCGTGACTGGCGATGGCGTGAACGATGCGCCGGCGCTCAAATCGGCAAACATTGGCGTTGCAATGGGTTCTGGTACGGATATTGCTCGCGAGACGGCGGATATGATTATCGTCGATGATAACTTTAAGTCTATTGTTGCTGGCGTCAAGGAGGGACGCGTTGCTTATGCAAATATTCGAAAAATTATCCTGTTCCTAATTTCCTGTAATATTGCTGAGGCGGTCTTCTTCTGTCTGGCTATTGCGCTTGATATGCCAATGCCATTCGTTGCGGTTCAGCTTCTTTGGCTGAATGTTGTGACTGATGGTGTACAAGATTTTGCGCTTAGCTTCGAGAAGGCAGAGAAGGATATTCTGCGTGAGAAACTACGCGATCCAAAAGAGTCAATTTTCGACAAAACGCTTCTTCGGAAAATTCTATATTCTGCCGCTGTCATTACTGGCGTAATCTTCGCGCTCTACTATTATCTCGTCCGCGTCGCAAACGTCGACATTGTTGTAGCGCGTAGTTATACGATGTGTCTTATGGTATTTATTCAGAATGTACATGCCTTCAACTGTCGCAGTGAAAAACAATCCGCCCTCCGCATCTCGCTACTCAAGAATCCGGTCTTTCTGTTCGGTATTGCGGGAACGATTATTTTGCAGCTGATTGTCATGGAAGTTCCAATATTTACGACCTTCCTGCAGACGATATCTATGCCGCCAGTATTGATTGCAGAATTCTTTGGCCTCGCACTCATTATTCTACTTGCGCTAGAAATATATAAAGCTTTTGCGCGCGCATTTGCAAAAAAATAGGGAGCAATTTTATTGCTCCCTAGTATTGCGTTCTTGCTGAATACGTTCCATGTACTCGTCGTATGCGGCTCCATCTTCGCGCCGCTCTGCTGCTATTTTTACGAGGCCTGTTATTTCGACTATTAGCCATATCGGCCAGCCGATAATAGTCGCCCATTTTGAAATGAAATGGAGTACGGTGACTGGCCAATAGACTAGCGGTAGATTTTTCGTTACCATTAGCAGTAACAGAGAGCTTCCTATCAGGAAGCCTCCTATTATGAGCAGATACATCAATATTATCGTTGCTAGCCCGCGGGTCTTTTCTGACCCAGAGCGCATATCGTATGTTTTGTATTTCGGTCTATAAACGTAGTCATCTATGTTGGTATGTTTCATATCTAACCCCCTCCTTTTGAAAAGATCTAAGAACGCAATACTTAACAATATAATTATACCACAGATATCGCGAATAGTCAAGATTTATAATAGATGCATGATAAGCTCGGCGATACTGCAAATCATAGCGATTATAACTATGACAATAGACCATATTGGCTACTATTTGCTGCCGAATTGTATTGTTTTGCGTATAATTGGTCGGTTGGCATTTCCGATTTTTGCCTTTATGCTAGTTGAAGGCTTTAGACATACGCATTCTCGTAATCGTTATTTTATGCGGCTCATTATTACGGCGGCTATATCGCAGGTGCTAATTTACCTTTTTAGCAGTTTATATAATTATAATTACGATCATAACGTAATCTTCACGTTCGCTTTTGCCTTTATTACACTAATATGTGCCGAGCAGGGCGGTTTTTATCTTGTCGCGGTTCCGTTATTAGCGCTCGCGGCTGGAGCTTTAGAATGCGAGTATGGCATATATGGCGTCATTCTGGTATTGGGCTATTATTATGCAAATAGAGTATTTGCGAATAGAATTATTTTGAGAATAATGGCATATCTAATTTTATTGATGGCAACGATGTCTTCTTTGGCTTTAGAAAACAATTGGGCAATTCAAATCTTCGGGATTTTTGCTATCATTCCGATTGCGCTATATTCCGGCAAAAAAGGGCGGCGATTGCCGCGCCTCTTTGGCTACATATTTTATCCTGCTCATCTTGCAGTATTTCTACTAATAAAACTATTGTTTTTCTAGAATCGCCATTGATGCCACGATACGTAAAGCGTATTCATCTGGATGCTCAGCAAGAAATTCATTTACCGCCTTACCGCTACCAGGTAATTCTGCGTTGCGGTAGTCATGAATTGCGATAATGCCTCCAGCATTCATTCGCGGCGATACGAGGGCCAGGCTAGTCTTGATCGACTCATAGAAATCACCGTCAAGTAATGCGAAAGATATTTGACTTGGCAGATCTGAATCGCTAAGCTCATTGAACCAGCCTTTAGTGATAACTGGGTCGGGCAGGGCATATTTTTTGAATTTATGTCTAACCGTATCTGGTGATGCTTTTAGCTCGCCCTCTTTAAAGCGCCAACCGTCGGCGCTATTATCTTCCGCCGTCTTTGCTGGTAGGCCCTCAAAAGAATCATAGAGGTAAAGCCACTTATCTGGAGAATCGCGCAATTCGCCGGCCAGCAAAATCGATGTATCACCTTCATAACAGCCGAATTCTACGACATCGCCGGAGATTTCTAATGTCTTACGTAATTCACTAAGCAGTAGCTCTGTTTCGCGATTTGGAATTTGTAGCTCTTTAGGCATCTAGGAATCCAATTTTCTTGCAGAGTTCGGCGAAGTTGTCGTGGAAAGTTTTAATATCGGCTGAGTTGTCGATGTAGTAATCGGCGATCGCGATTGGTCCGCCTTTTTCGAGATTCTCAATCTCTGTCTTGTCGCGCTCTGCGGCTTCTTGCGCATTGAATGGGCGCACTGGACGTTCGGCAAGGCGCTTACGACGTAGAGCTTTTGGTACTACGATTGCAACAACTGTCATCTCGGTCGGGAATTCTTTGCGAAGAATTTTATATTCAGTCCAAGAATATAGGCCGTCTAATACAATGCGTTTTTGTCCTGCATCGATGAGATTTTTAGCCTCTTTTACAACGCGATTAACGACGAAGTCTTTACCTTCTTTTTCACGAATTTCTTCGCGGAATTTCTTTTCGTTCTCGGGCGTGTCCTCGATGCCGGCCTCTTCCATTCCTTTTAGGATGACGCCGCCAAAATAAATCTTTGGAATTTTGCGTTCAGTAAGATAATCGATGGCGGTCGACTTTCCGCTACCGCACATACCTACGATTGCTAGGATTTTAACGTCTTTCTTTTCCATTACTTCTTAGCAATCTTTTCTTTAACTTCTGCTGCCTTCTTGGTGGCTTCCTTTTTGACTACCTCGGCTTCTTTTGCAACTTCTTTGCCGATTTTTTCGGCTTCCGTTTTACTGCGTTTAAAGAGCTTTTTGCCTCCGCTCTTTGCTTTGCTGCTGGCTTTTTTAGCGCCGTCAGCGATATCTTTGCGAGTATCTTTGCCGGATTTTGGTGCCATCAGAACTCCGGCGACTGCGCCAGCGACAGTGCCAAAGATTGCTCCTAGGACAAACTTACCATTTCCGCTATCTTTTTTCTCGGCCATATTATTCTCCTTTCTTGGATTTTTTAGCCTTCTTTTTCTCGGCCTTCTCGAGATAATTCTCGGTGAAGTACTTTACTAAGCCACCCACAGTCGTCATATCGCGAACGTTATCTGCGATATCATCGGCTTTTTCGGCGATGTTCTGGCCTTGAAGCATGATTTTCTTGGCTTCTTTTGTGACGCCAATTAGCTTAATCAGTAAGATGATGCCTACTAGTAAAAATAGAAATAGCGTTATAGATAGGATGAATACTAAAATCCAAGCAGGTGTTTCCATTTTATTTCCCCATCTTCATGAATTCTTCGTAAGCTGCGTAGTAATTCTTTGGATCGCCAGTGGTTAGCCACTTGCCCTTCGACTTAGTTACAATAACGTCGCCGGATTTTGCGAGCTTAGTAATAGCATCGACGGTCCAGAGCTCGTCATCGAGGCCGGTATTGGTTGGGATTAGATGTGCGAATACTTCTGGAGTTAAGAGATAGCGGCCATAAGAAGTGAGATTGCTTGGGCTATCTTCTGGCTTAGCTGGTTTTTCGACGATATGGCTAAGAGTCATCTTTGATTCGTCTTTGAGAGCAATCATGCCATACTTATTCCAAACTTCTTCTGGCATCTCCTGAGCGGTAATGATTGCCTTTGCGTCTGGATTCTTTTCGTAGGCTTCAATAAGAGTCTTTACGTCGCCTTCGCCAAAGATAAGGTCGTCGCTGTACATAGCAATGAATGCCTCGTCGTCATTTAGATATGGCTTTGCGCTTGCAATTGGAGAACCGTTGCCGTAAGGATAGCTAGGATCCTGCTCGATGACAGTGATGTTTGCAATAGAGAGAACTTCGCGTACTGCTTCGAAGCGATCTAGCTTGCCCTGAGACTCGAGCTGCTTATAAATCTTTTCACAAGGATTCTTGAAGTAATCTTCGTAGATTGGCTTACCTTCGTGGGTTGCAACAATAATAATATCTTTGATGCCGCCAGCAACGCATTCTTCGACAACGTACTGCATGATTGGCTTTGCGCCGAGCGGAATCATTGCCTTAGGGACCGTCTTGGTGATTGGTAGAAAGCGGCTTGCAAAGCCTGCATCGGTAATGACTGCTTTGGTTGGTGCTTTATATGACATATTTTTCTCCTTTTACGATAGTTTGCTTTTAATTAACTCGTTCACACTAGCTGGATTTGCTTTTCCTTTCGATTTTTTCATTACCTGTCCAACTAGGAATCCAATCGCTTTCATTTCGCCGTTTCTGACATCTTCGGCCGCCTTTGCGCACTCTGGCATCATTAATACTTCATCAATAATTGCCGAGAGAGCATTCTCGTCATTCTCTTGTAACAAGTTCATCTCTTTTGCGAGCTGGTGCGGGGTTTTGGAGGTGTTTTTCTTATCATACATCTCCATCAAAACGTCTTTTGCGGCAGTAGAGGAGAGCTCTTTCTTTTCGACCATCTCGGACAGTTCAGTAAGCTCTGCGCCAGTGGCTAGAGTAAAGTCTTTGTTTAGATTCTCTTCAGCCAAAAGGACGCTTGCGAACCAGTTTGCGACACGTGGCGCAAGATTAACGTTCTTATCGCAGACCTCAGCTAGGCGTTCGGCTAGAACTGGATAGTTAATGATTGCTTCGGATGCGCTTTCGTCCAGATTGAGGACGCCGAATTTCGAGCGGTAATCCGCTGGCATGAGTGGCATTTCTGCGGCGACTTTGTCGACGTAGGACTGTTCGAGAACGATTGGCGGAACATCTGGCTCTGGCATGTAACGATAATCCTGAGCTTCTTCCTTGCTGCGCTGGGAAGTGGTCTTGCCGGTCGTATCATTCCAGCCACGCGTTTCCTGAATGACGCGTTCGCCCTTTTCGAGAAGAGCTTTTTGGTGCTTGTATTCGTATTCAACTGCGCGTTCAACGCTGCGGAAGGAGTTGAGGTTCTTAATTTCTGCGCGCGTACCAAGTTTATCGGTATTAGAGATGGAAATATTTACATCGAAGCGCATGTTGCCTTGGTAAAGATCGCCATTCGTGACATTTGCGTAGAGCATGAGACGATGAAGTTCTTCGCAGTATGCACGAGCTTGTGCGGCAGAATGGATGTCTGGCATAGAGACAATCTCGATGAGTGGCGTGCCGGCGCGGTTAAGGTCGACTAGGGAATAAGTGCCAAAATGCGTAAGTTTGCCTGCGTCTTCCTCTAGGTGTGCGTGCTCAATTTTGACATCGCTACCGTCTGGGAGATGAATAACGCCAGCGCCAATAATTGGCTGATACATCTGGGAAATCTGATAGCCCTTTGGCAAATCTGGATAGTAATAATGCTTGCGATCAAAGCGGCTGACTAGGTTAATCTTACAGTTCATTGCAAGGCCAGCGCGTACGGCTTTTTCGACAGCTGCCTTGTTGAGGACTGGAAGCATGCCTGGTAATGCGTAGTCGATTGGGCTAACGCAGGAGTTAGGCTCTTTGTCGACGGCGTCGTTGTCGACAGCGCTAAACAATTTAGTCTTCGTGTTTAGCTGAACGTGACATTCGATACCGATGGTAATTTTATACTCACTCATCTAAATTGCTCCTAAATCTTTTAATGCTTGTTTGTAGGTCTCTAATGCATGTAGTGCCTGACGATATTCTGGCTTAAAATCATGCTCGTGTGCAATCTGGTTGCGAAGCTTGTGTGCGTGCCATACGGCATTGAGCTGTGTAAACTTCGCTTTGCCGATACGTTTGAGGCGGTCGCCCATTGTGCGGCCTTGTACGCCCATTTCCATCATGGCGCGATCTAGTAACTTGTCGCCTTCGATGATTGCCATCGAGTAGCTAGACTCATTATCTTTTACGAGCGATTGCTCGATACGGAGGAAATCTACCTGGTAGTTTTCTTT
>JAHKZT010000031.1 GCA_020626475.1 bacterium | reverse complement strand
AAATTTAAGCTCGGTTCTCAAGAAACCTCCTTCACGGAGACTTTCGAAAGCCCTTCCGATTGGACTCCGTGCACCGAAACGCCAAAGACTCTCGTCGTAAACAACTCTAGTACTGCCGCCATCAATGCGCGCGTCAAAATTACCGAACGCTGGGAAAAGCTCGATACTAACGGCAATGTTATTGCCGGCGAAACCCTTCCGCTCAAGGTTAATAATGAAGCGATGGCGATCATCGATTTCGCTAACCCAACACAGTGGATCCTCAAGAGCGATGGCTATTACTACTATCAAGGCGATATTGCAGCAAACGGCGGCGCCAGCAGTAGCTTTGTCGAAAAAGTCACCTTCAACTGTGATGCCGATTCTGAATACAGCTCAGCTCGCTATCATCTCATCCTCGACGTCGAAACCGTCGAAGCGAACGCCGAAGCTCGCCGCAACGAAGGCTGGAATTATTAATCAGTTGACCGCCTCTTATATAGAGCAAAAATATCCTCCCTTTCGGGAGGATATTTTTATACTTTATTAATTACCGGAATCACAATTGGCGTATGACCAGTTGCATCGAAAAGGATGTGCGTTACGTCTTCTTTAATCTCTTCCTTAAGCGCTTTAATGTCCGCATCAGAGTTGACCGTATGGTCAGTCTTCGCGCGAAGATAATGGCGAATCTTACCAATTAACTCTTCGGAATTATCGAGATAGATAAATGCACGCGAAACAATATCTGGCGTCTTGATTAAACGGCCAGTCTTCTTACTAATCGTAAGGATCACCACAAAGATGCCCTCGCGAGAAATATGAATACGATCCTTCACGACTGCTTCGTTTACCTGCTGATCAGCATCGTCATAAAGCTTATTGCCAACCTGAATGCGGCCATTCTTATGAATCGTCTGATCTGGCATGAGCTCAACAACATCACCATCGTCAGCAACCAAGATGCGATCACGCGGAATGCCGACGACATTCTCTGCCATCTCAGCATTATGCTCGAGCATGTAGAATTCGCCGTGATATGGCATATAGTTCTTTGGATGCAAATCCGTTACAAACTTCACATGATCCTCGTAGTAAGCGTGACCAGAGAGATGAAGCGGGCCAATATTCGTAAGATGCGTCTTGTTGTGCTGAATCACCTGCGCACCTTCGCGAAGGAGACCATCAACCGTACCCATTACCTTTGGCTCGTTGCCAGGAATTGGGCTCGAACAAAAGACAATCGTATCACTTGCTTTAACCTTGATGTGACGATGCGCGCCAGTTACCATACGATTAAGCACGGCGTTCATTTCACCCTGAGAACCAGTACAGACAATCGTAATCTTCTCGTCTGGAAGCTTCACGATGTCTTCCATCTTCATAATCGTATCTTTTGGCACCTTAATTGCCTTTGCGCGAAGCGCCACCTCGACGTTATTAATCATCGAGAAGCCAGCAAAAGCAACCTTGCGACCACGTTCCGCCGCCTCACGAAGTACACATTCGATACGTTTCACCTGGCTCGAGAAACAGCTAATAATAATACGGCCAGTTGCATAATTATCCATTACCTTACCGATATTGTCACCAACATCATACTCACTATGTGGATGCGTACCAGGCACGTCAATATTCGTAGATTCATTCAAAAGAAGTGCAATGCCCTCTTTATCGGCAATCTCGCGCAAACGATCGTAATCTGCCGGAATATCCATTGGATTGGTTTCAAAACGCCAGTCACCAGAAAGCACAATTACGCCGTTTGGCGTGCGCACAACAATCGAAGTGTTGCCAGGAATCGAGTGAAGCATATGCACAAATTCGGCCGAAAGATGCTGCGTAAGGCGGATTTCCTTGTGCTCGAGCGGATTAACCTCATTGTAATTCATGTCAGGAACATCCGTAAGTTCAGACATCTGCTTCTTGATCATGCCAATTGTAAACGAAGAACCATAAATCGGTACCAATGGGCCAAAATATGGCAAAAGATGCTTACATGCGCCAATATGATCAAGATGGGCGTGCGTGAACAAAATCGCCTTAACTTTGTCGCGATTATCGTCGAGCCACTTGCTATCCGGCACCATATAATTGACACCAGGATAATCCGAGTTTGCAAAAAGCGTACCCATATCAACAAGAATAATCTCGCCTTGATATTCGATCGCGGTCATATTTTTACCGATACCGAATTCACCAAGACCGCCAATCGGAATAATACGAACGGCGTCTTTGTTTGGACGCGCAGTACGAATCTGTGCTAGAGATAACTGATTACCTTTATAGCCATTGTAGCGAGATTTGTTTACCGGAATTCCAACGATATGCTGTGTCGCCTGTGCATTCACATCTTGGCTAAGCATACGCTGATGATGCACCATCTCGCCTTTGCGTGTACTGACCATTAGCTTCACGTCATTACGCTTCTCGGTCGCTGCAGCGGCCTGCTTTTTTGGAGCAGCCTTCTTAGCATTCGACTTCGTTTGCTTTGCCGCCTTCGCGTGCTTTGCACGGACAAGCTTCTCGTCTTTTCCGCCAGGAGCAAAGTTCGCATTAAAATTACGCTTCTGGTTCTCCTCGAACTGTTTTTTAATATCTGGCAAGCGTTCGGCGCGCGATTTCAAGAGCTTTGCGCGACGCTCCGCTTCCGCTTTACTTTTATCGTTCATTTTTTCCTTTTGTTAAAAAATAATATTTAATTCCCACACTAAAAGCGCTCGTGTCTAACTGAGCTAGATCCAAGATTGCTGCGCTAAAAGTAATAATTAGTAATCTTATTATAGCAAAATCCCTCTCTTAGCGCAAGTAAAAGGCACCGGGATTCCCGATGCCTTTCGGCTGTTACCTTTTCTGATTCCTCTTGAGAATAAGTTTCTGATAACGATCTATCAGACTCCTCAAATCATAGAAGACGGATTCCTTGCCTTTATGTTCCCTCTCGAGTTCATTTCGCGCCCAATCACGCACCTTAGCACGGAAATCACAATATTCCGTCGGCTTCTTGATTAGCGCCACAAAGGCATCATCATCTTCCTGATTCCAACATTTCTCCGCCTTAAGCAAATCTCTGATCATAAACCATGAATTATTCGCCTTAGATGCGATAGCCTTGCGCTTATTCGCAAGCACATTCACGTCGCCATCATAATACTTGGCGAGCGTTTTTATCGAATCCGGAGAAGTTGGATCGCCGTTTCTAATGTCGTCAAGCAAAGCGGTTTTATTCACCCATTCACCTGCAACATTGCAGAAATCGATCATACTCTGGTAATAAAGTACGTTATTCGGCATGTAATCACCCCCTTTACGGTCGCCGAAATATAGCCTATACCTATATTATAGCACAAACGGCACAAAAAGTCAATGCGCTTGACGCTCTCCCTACCCTCATGCTACAATGTTGACATACAGATACAGACCGGCTCGAAAAGAGGCGGTGTTTTTAAGCCCGCGCCCCGGCAGACAAGTGGCGCAGAAAGGATTCCAAAATGGAATTAGATATCAAGCAAATGGTCGCGATGGTCGACATCGTTGCCGAAGAAAAGAACCTCCCAAAAGAGGTCGTTATTGACGTTATCGAACAGTCTATTGCAGCCGCATGGCGCAAAGACAATGGCGACAAAGACATGGACGTCCGCTGCGAGCTCGATCTCAACACTGGCGAAGCTTTCGTCTATGTTTCTCGCACCGTCGTCGAAGACGATGTAGCCTATATCCCAGCTACCGAAATCCCTCTTTCCGAAGCAAAAGGCAAAGAGCTCGGTGATACCGTCGAAGAAAAAATTAAGGTTACTGGCTTTGGCCGCGTTGCCTCCCAGACCGCAAAGCAGGTCGTCACTCAGCGCCTTCGCGAAGCTGAACGCGACGCCGTTCTCGCCCTCTACGAAGATCGTGTTGGTGAAGTCGTAAACGGTACAATCGTTCGCGTCGAGCCACGCGTTGTTCGCATCGACCTCGGCAAGGCTACTGGTATTATGCCAAAGCAAGAGCAAATCGAAGGCGAATATTACGCCGTTGGTTCCCGCATAAAGGTTCTTATCAAAGAAATCGAGCGTAACGAACGTGGCGCACAGCTCATCCTTAGCCGTGGCTCCGCAGACTTCATCGAATACCTCTTCCGCCAGGAAGTTCCAGAAATCGACAACGGTTCCGTCGAAATCAAAGCTATCGCACGCGAAGCTGGTCGCCGCACCAAGATTGCAGTCGCCGCTAGCATGCCTGGCATCGACCCAGTTGGTACTTTCGTTGGCGGCCGCGGTGTCCGTGTCCAAGCTGTCATGAACGAAATCGGCGATCGCGAAAAAATCGATATCGTCAACTGGAGCGAAAACGTTTCCGAATATATCCGTGAAGCCCTCAGCCCAGCCGAAATTCAGACCGTCGAAATCGAAGGCAAAAAAGCAACCGTCTATGTCACTAAAGAACAGCAATCTATCGCTATCGGTCGCGTCGGCCAGAACGTCCGCCTAGCCAGCAAACTAACCGGCTACGACATCGACGTCGAGGTCGCCAAGGCTCCAGAGAAAAAGAAGAAAAAGAACGTTGAGGACTCCCTCCTCTCCGCAATCGAAGATTCCGAAGAAGAATCTACCGAAGAATAATCTTCAATAAAAAAAATATCCCGACATTAATCGGGATATTTTTTATCTCCTACGCCAAGAACTTTTCTTTTTCGACGCTTCCTCCTCTTCTTCCGACTCCTCGTCATTCTCCTCATCGTCATTCTTCTCATCGTCAGACGATTCGTCATCGTCCGTACATTTAGGATGAAGGTTTCCAAACACGCCCGCCTTATCTAAAATCGACGCACCATCGCCATCCTCACAGCTACCAAAGCCACCAATAACCGTTCCGTCGGAATTAATGTAGGACAAAACCACCTTACCGAAATAAACAATCGCAACAATCGCAAAAATCACAAAAAACACATGCATTACTCTACGTGCGCCAGATTTTATCCCACCTTCGTACATTGTATTTATTGTATTATCCCGTTCAAGCTTTGTCCAGTTCGTCAAACTTCGCCTTCATCGTCGGATTGCCGCGCGTCAGCTTTTTAATTGTCAAATCTTCGGCTTTATCGTTCGCTAAACGCAGATTATTTTCGCTCGAAAGCAACGCTTCTTTAGTCTTTTGCAGATGCGCAATCGTTTTATCAATTTCTTCGATTGCATTCTGGAATTTACGGCTTGCAAGCTCATAATTTCGCGCAAAAGCCGTTTTAAAGGCTTCCATATTCTCTTCAAAATGCGTAATATCAATATTCTGCTCACGCACGATTGCGAGTTCCGCCTTATATTTCATCGAATTTAGCGCCGCATTGCGCAAAAGCGTAATAATCGGAATAAAGAACTGCGGACGAATCACATACATCTTTTCGTAGCGATACGAAACGTCTACGATGCCAGTGTTGTAATATTCGTCATCTGCTTCAAGCATCGACACAAGCACCGCATACTCGCACTTCTTCTCTTTTCGGTCCTTATCAAGCTCTTTAAAGAAATCTTCATTTTTGTGCTTCGTCGCAGTCGTCTCATTCTCGTTTTTCATCTCAAACATAATCGAGACAATTTCATTCCCCGCTTCGTCGCACTCGCGAAAAATAAAGTCGCCCTTGCTCCCCGTACGCGCATCATTATCCTTTTCGAAGTACGCATTAGGAAATGCTGCCATACGAATTCGATTGAATTCCGCCTGGCAGTGCTGCTCCAACGTCTCACCCACCATCTTCGTACTGAGCTTCGCCTTCATATCTTTTAGACGCTCGATTTCTTCATCGCGAAGCTCGATTGCACCCTTGTATTTCTCGACAATCGCCGCCTCGCGAAGCTTCGCCTGCGTCGTCTTGTTCTCGAGATCATTTGCGAGCCTATCGCGCTCTTTTTCGATTGGCGCTTTCGCCTCCGCAATCGCCAACTTTTTCAACGTTTCCGCATTAGCAAGCTCAACCTTCAACTTCTCTATTTCCGCAGTCAATTTCGCCGCCGATAGCTCTTTATCTGCCGCCGCCTTCTCTTCCGCCTGCTTCAGACGAACATGCAATTCATTCTCGAATTCCGCGCCACGCACCTGATTCAAAATATCCGCATAGCTCGAATCGTCGACCTTAAAAGTAGTTCCACATTTTGGGCATTTAATCTCTGACATACTTAAATTATAGCAAACCGATGCAATACTACATTCGCCAACCATATACGCTCTCCAACGAGCTGGCAACTTCGTTTCCGTTTTAGAAATATTTACTACCTTAGTTTGCGCATCTCATCTTGAATTTATTTCCAAAATGGAAACAAAAATCATATACCGTCGCCAACGCCGACAAGAAAACAAAAAATCCGCAACAAACGTGCGGATTCTTTGCGCTAGACAACCCTAACGCGTAAAACGCTCAGACAAAGTCTTGTAAATCTGGATCTCTTCAGGCTTAAACCAGTAGGAAACTTCCTGCTCTGCCTCAGTAACGTTGCCGGAAGCGTGAATAAGGTTTGCGACACCTTCATTGCGCGCATCTGCATAACCAAAGGAAACGTGCGCAAAATCACCACGAATCGTACCCATATCAGCCGCCATTGGTTCAGTCGAACCAACAATCTTACGAACGACAGGAATCGCCTCGACGCCTTCTAGCACCATCGCAATTACTGGACCAGAAGTCATAAAGTTAACGACGAGATCAAAAGCCTTCTGACCACGACGAGAAATCATCTTCGAAATACCTTCATAATGATGGTAATATTTATCTTTGTCAGGGTTTACCATCTTGGTAGCAACAATCTTTAGACCAACACGCTCAAAACGCTGGAGAATTTCACCGACAATACCGCGCTGGACGGCATCAGGCTTAAAGATAATCAAAGTACGCTGAATCAAATTATCAGGATTATTCGTTTTATTAAAACCGACATTCCAGGCGTTCACTTCGTGAGCTACTTCGCTTGCAACCTTCTCAGTTGCTTTACCGATTTTTTTCTTAGCATCTTTTTTGTCTGCCATAAAAATAAAACTCCTTTTTGCGAGTATATCACAAAAAGGAGTTCCCTGCTCTAATCAATTAATTTCCGGAATACCAACTTGGCTGCGTCTATGTACCATTAAAGGCATTCGTCATATTAACGCTACCCTCATCCAAAGTCGAATTCCAATCCTCGAGCGCATTACCGTCTTCGATGTTGCTGCAGCCGAGGAAGATGGCTTCAATCGTAGTCGCACTACTCATATTCCAATTCTTTAGCGACGCAACATTCTTTAGCGCTGTGTCACCCTGGAACATAGATGTAAAATCAGTAACCTTCGAAACATCCCAATTCGACAAAGCCGATACGTCGGCCAATACCGTATTAAACGAGAACGTAGAACGCAAATTTGTCAGCTTCGAGCCATCGCTAAACCAGTTCTCGGCGCCAGAAAGCGACACCATGTTATTGTTAGCCGCAAATGCGCCACTCATATTCTCGAGATTCTTAAAGCGCCAACCAGAAAACGCATTCAAATTATGCAAACCAGCGCCATTAAAGGAATCCACCATAGACTCGACGCTAGAAACATCCCAATTTGAAACCCAACCAAAATCTTCACGATTCAAGCCGTTAAATGCTCTATCCAAATTTACGACACGAGATGCATCGAACAAACCATAGAAGTTCATGCCGTCGCCATTTAGCTGCGTACCGCCACTATATTGCGTCAAGAAACCGCTCATATCTGGGTTGTAATAAATCTTCGTCGCCTCACTATACCAATAAATCGCATTCTGTTCGTACTTATTCGGATCAACATCGCCACCCCAGCTCTGGTACTGGTTCGCATCCCACATATAAACAGGCT
>JAHKZT010000030.1 GCA_020626475.1 bacterium | reverse complement strand
GAGTTCTGGTATGGTCTCCGCCTCTTTAATATCCTGTTGGAGCTGGTCGCGTTTCTGGCCAAGAGCGATAAGCTCATCCAACTCCTGAAGACGGCGATTTTTTGCGGCGAAATTAGGGTCAGCGTAAGCATTTGGCTGGCTCAAAAAGTCAGTGATTTCCTGTTTTTCTGTTTTTAGAGCATCAAAATCTAGATTCATTAGATATATTTTACAATATTTTCTTATCTTGCGCTACTGGGGTGGAGTTTTCGGGATGTTTCGGCTATAATCTTTCCTAGCGGATCCATAGCTCAGTTGGCTAGAGCGCACGATTCACATTCGTGAGGTCACAGGTTCAAGCCCTGTTGGATCCACCAGATTATGAATGCCCTGTCGGGTATTTTTTATTGCCGAAATTCAATATTATGTTATAATATGAGCATCAAGTTGTGGCGGTATGACCGCCAAGTTTTTTTAGAGAGAGGTGTACAAAATGAAAAAGGACACAACTATTTTTCAAAGCAACACGGTACTCACGGCGGATAACTTAGCTCTTGTCACTGACCTCACAAGCGGGTTTAGTCAGGAGCAGGCAAAACAGATTGGCTATGATGTAGTCAATCTCTCGGTCAACCTCAACTATGGTGGACAGGAAGTATCTTTCACGGAAGGCAACGACAAAAACGACGAGTTTTATGCTCGCCTGGCAGACCCAAAAATCACCGGTGCGAAAACCGGAAGCAGCATTGAAGGATTCCTTGACGTTTTTGAGCGACGTCTGCGCGAGGGCAAACTCGTAGTCTACCTGGGAGTCACTGATTCCCTGTCAGAAGGTACAAGAAATGCTGCGCTGACGGCGAAGCAGATGATTGCCGACGAATATCCAGAGCTCAACGCGGAGCAGATTATTCTGACCCCACCGACTCACTGCATTGCAGGCGGACTTGGGCTTACGCTCAGGATGATTCAGTCGTGGTTATTTTCCGGAGAACCACGCACGCTCGACGCACTGAAGCAGAAAGTCGAGTATATGGGCGACCACATGGCGCATATCTTTACCCTTTTCAGCTACGATTTCATGAAGAACAGCGGACGCTTTTCTTCAACAAAGGATCAGTTGAAGATTGCCCTGGCGAAGACCATGAAAATTTATCCAGTAATGCTCTCGCCCCGCAATGGACCGCTGCAGCCTACCTGGAGAAAAGTTCGTGGCGACAGAAACCTACTGAATGCCTTTATTGACATTTATGCAGAAACTGCCGTAGACCCGGAGCAAGGCGAAGTCGAAATTGACTATTCCGGCATCTCCAGCAACGATAACGTAGCCTATTGCAAAGCCGAGGAACTGCGCAAAGCTCTCAGAGCGCGTTTCCCTGGCGTCAAGATTCGTATGGCCCAGACAGCTCCTTCAGTAGGATGCCACGTTGGACCAGATGAAATGTCATTTTTCTTTATTCAGAGGGACATTCGTCCTGATATGCTTGATTGATACGCTTTTCTTATTTTTATCTACAAAAACCGTCGCTCTCCGTAAGCGGCGGTTTTCTTTTGGTTTTGAGATCCTGTTATTTGCGATATTTATGGACGCGATAAGCACGAAGAGTGCTTGGCGCAAAGTAGAAGGAGAGCGCAATGGAGCATGCGAGAATTGCAATATAGCGCGAGAGCGCGTCATAGGTGAGCGGAGGTTCAACGTTGCTGTCCGGATTAGTTACCGCCGGCGTTTCTGGGTCAGTTCCTCTACGAGTGTCAAGAACTGCGCTCCATTTAGCAACATAGGTGACATTTTCCGTAACCGTAGGAGCAATTTCGCGACTCCAGCCTTCGAAGGTGTAGCCTTCATTAACATTGATAGTCGTCATATCTGGCTGCTTAGTAGTATCGCCGTAATACTGAGTAAAGACGATATCTTCATCGTTAGAGCCGTCGCCGAGTTGATATGTGACCGTGTAGGTTTGAAGAGCGTTAGTAGCCGTGAAACTAATGCCAGCATTAGTAGGCATAATGAAGTCTGGATTGTTTGCCGGAACGCCACGACGAGTCGGCTGGTCGAGGCGAACTTTAAGCGAGTCAGCATTGTAGTGATCGGCGAAATCTAGCTGTTGCCAGCGGTAATTCTTGCCTGGGGTGAGACCGAGAACCTGGATGCGGCCATCAGCATCAGTAGTGCGCTCAGTGCCAGGAACGTCTTTCCATTCGTCGCCGTCTTGGACTTGAAGAATAAAGTTGCGACCCGGGAGTGGCTTGCCGGTGTTTTCGTCTACGAGGCGGAGGCGAGCTTCGCCGATAATGTTCGCCGTAGCGGTGCCGACTGGAACAGTAACCGTCTTATTACTAACTGTATTATGATCTTCGCCATCCTCGGAAGTATAAACATTATCAGAGCTATTCGTAAGACGTTTACCGCCAGAACCAGCAGGAATCTGCTCGCCAATCTCAACAACAAAACGGAGGACTTTGCCGTCAGTGACAGTGCCAGGAGTATCCAGAAGATTCATAGTATCTTTTACTTCTGGCATAGATTGATAGGTTTCACCTACACGAATATTACCCTTCCCGGCGGATGCGATTGCTTGCTTGTAGGTAATATTGCTTGGCTGTGATCCAAATTTAACGGCTACTTTCAGACGACCATTCTCGTCCTTATAAACGCCATACTCGCCGTCATTCATCGCCGCAAAGAACTCGTCATAAGTCTGCCCCTCTGTCTGATAAATGCGTTTAAACAGCTTTGTGACGCTTAGCCATTGACCAGTACTAGACGCGCCTGCGGTAGCGTCGTTCGGATTGAGCGGAAGCTGCGCGAGCGCGCAGATACTAATTGAAACGTCGGTAGCAAGTTCACTAAGAGTAGTCTCGTAAGAAAGGTTCGCTAGTTTAGCTTTTTCAGATAATTCAACCTGGCCGTTACCTTTATAAAATTCATTAGAGGTAATGCCTGGGGTATAGTAACTCCAATACAAAACACCATTGGTTGCTAGACTGCCGTATCCGCCACCGTCGCCGAGCGCTTTTAACGAACTAGCTTTTTTGGTGAACGAAATACGCTTGTCGGCGATTGGGAATGATACGACTTTATCGCTAGCAATAATGCCGTAGACTGCAGTGCTATCAGACGATGTAGTAATATGTCCGGTTAATACGTAGTGCCCTACCGCAGCTCCCGTAAAGCGGATATTTATCTTACGGCTAGTTATATTCCAATAGCCAAGTAGCTTGCCATTTTCATCTAAAATCGGCAAATCTTTGCTATTGCGGACATGGTAGTCCGTGCCATTTGTGGCGTAATCCCAATCGCCGAACTTAAAGCTAGCCGTGTCACCATCAGCAATAGGCGTTTCAGATTCGTAACGCCAGTCTATTTCGGCATGAAAACTATCAGAGCCAATGCCGTTCTCGATGCCTAGCTCGTAATCTTTACTATTCCAACGATAAAGCTTAGCATCGGTGACAGTAAAATTAGCGGAGACGTTGGCGGAAAAGGCGGTGCGGCTGCCGGCGAGGACTAAAAATATTGCCAAAATAGCGGCGATGCAAAAATTACGTAAATTTAGCATTCTCAAAAACGACTGCTTACTATTTCTCATAAAATATTACCTCCCCCACCTCGCACACTCCCATATGCTTATGTTTATAATAGCAAAACTTGCGCCTTAAGCGCAAGTTTTTTATTCAATTGATTCAATTTCGCCGTTTTTTAAATGGAGGATTCGTTGGTTGCGACTTCCGCGGAATTTCATCGTAAGGTCGCGTTGACTCATAATAAATGGACCGTCAATAAGCGCATCGAGCTCTTTGATAAACTCCCATTCGATACCATCGTGCGGAATGCGCTCGTAAACGAGACCAGTGAAAGACCAGACGTTCCAGCCGAGTTCTTTCTTGCAGAAACGGGCAATCTCGAGCAAAGCTTTGCACTGAAGCATTGGCTCGCCGCCACAAAAGGTGATACCGTTCTGCCCTTTCAGCTTACGGAGTTCGTCTTTGACCTTTTCGATTGAAACCGTTGCGCCAACCGTTGGGTCCTCGGTCCAGGTTTCTGGATTCTGACAGCCTGGGCAATGCTGACGGCAGCCCTGAGTCCAAAGCACGGCTCGGAGACCCGGGCCGTTAACGATGGAATCACGCTCGAGGTCACCAGATAGGCGAATATAGCCATCTGGGACGTCGAGTTGTGGACGGCAAAGACTAATTTGGAGTTCTCCAGTCCTGTCACCGTCCGCGACCTTACGGGTGCGCGAGACGGTTTTTGGATCTAAGTCTTCTTTTGCCGGCATGATTATTCTTTTCCTAGTGCAGCCTTTGCGCTTGCTTTCTTTTGCTCGCGCTTGACCTTAGTGTCAACGTCATACTGACCAACGGAAACGTTGTGCTTAACGCGGGCAGCTTCCTCAGCTTTCTTGCCATCATTCCAACGTTCAAGTGAACCAACTAGGTAGCCGGTAATGCGGCGGAGGCGCTCAAAGCCATACTCACCATCAGATTCGTGGCGGCCACAGCTTGGACAGACGTCGCCTTCAATAATACCAGAGAAGCCACAGACAGGGTCGCGATCAACTGGGTGGTTGACGGAGCCGTAGCCGATGCCAGCTTCCTTCATATGGCGGATGACTGCTTCGAAGGCTTCAATGTTTTCGGAAGGATCGCCGTCCATTTCGATGTAGGTGATATGGCCAGCGTTACAGAGGGCGTGGTATGGCGCCTCAATATCAATCTTCTCGAAGGCAGAGATTGGATAGTAGACAGGAACGTGGAAGGAGTTAGTATAGAAGTCGCGATCAGTAACACCCTTGATCTTGCCGTATTCTTTGCGATCCATCTTAGTGAAGCGGCCGGAAAGACCTTCAGCTGGGGTCGCAAGAAGTGAGAAGTTTAGCTTGTATTTCTTGGTCGCTTCATCACAGAAGTCGCGCATGTGACCGATAATATCTAGGCCGAGCTCCTGGGCTTCGACGGATTCGCCATGATGCTTACCAATAAGCGCAACGAGCGTTTCTGCTAGGCCAATGAAACCGATAGAAAGCGTACCGTGTTTAATGACGTCGCGGAGCTTGTCGTTTGGACCGAGTTTGTCGCTACCGACCCAGTTGCCCTGCCCCATGAGGAATGGGAAGTTCTTGACCTTTTGGTTGCCCTGGAATTCGAAGCGCTGGAGAAGCTGGTCGGCAACGAGCTGCATCTTTTCGTCGAGCTCCTGATAGAAACCATCCCAGTCAGCCTCTTTGCGTTCACCAAGGCAAATACCATGCTTAATACCGATACGGACAAGGTTAATAGTAGTGAAGGAACAGTTGCCACGACCAGAGACATGACCGTCAGTTTCTTTGAAACAGGAACCGAAGACGCGAGTGCGGCAGCCCATGGTTGCAATCTCAGTGTCTGGATCGCCTGGCTTGTAATACTGGAGGTTGAACGGTGCATCAATGAAGGTGAAGTTCGGGAAGAGGCGCTTTGCGGAGACTTCCATGGAGCGCTTAAAGAGATCGTAGTTTGGATCACCTGGATTATAGTTGATACCTTCCTTTACCTTAAAGATGGAGATTGGGAAGATTGGGGTCTCATGATGACCAAGACCGTTCATAGTAGCCTCAAGAAGCATCTTGGAGACGAGGCGGCCTTCTGGAGTAGTATCGGTACCGAAGTTAATAGAAGTAAATGGGACCTGTGCACCGGCGCGGCTATGCATAGTGTTGAGGTTGTGAACGAAGCCTTCCATTGCCTGAAGAGTCTGATGCTCGGTATCTTCCTTGGCAGCCTTGATGACGGATTCTGGAATCTTTGCTTTCTTTAGCTTCTTGTCGTCGCCGAGGGTAATATCGTCGGAGATTTCGGCTTTGATTTTTTGACCAGTAAACTCGATGTATTTTTCGAGATTTGCTTTAAGAGATTTACGATAGGTCTTATTGACGCTTGGAGCCATCGCATAGTCGAAGTTTGGAATCGACTGACCACCATGCTGCTCGTTCTGGTTTGCCTGGAGGATAATTGCAGCGAGAGCAGCGGCAGTACCGATAGAATTTGGCGTGCGGAGGAAGCCATGACCGGTGTTAAAGCCGTGTTCGAAGAGCTTTAGCGGGTCGGTTTGGCAGCAAGTCAAAGTACCGGTTGCCATGAAATCAAGATCGTGAATATGAATATCGCCGTGATCGTGAGCGTAGCTGAATTCTGGCTTCAAGAGGCAAATTTTTGCATATTCCTTGGAGCCTTCTGCGCCAAACTGAAGCATCTTGCCCATTGCGGAGTTACCATCGACGTTTGCATTGCCGCGCTTAACATCGGAATCTTCTTCGGCATCAGCCTGGGAAATTGTAGTATAGGTCTGCATAAGCTTGGACTTGGCGGCACGTTTGCGGGTGCGCTCTGCGCGATATTCAATATAAGCCTTAGCAGTGCGCTTGAAAGCGGACTCCATGAGGACCTGCTCGACGATGTCTTGAATTTGCTCAACGGTCGGAATGCGAGTCTTAATCTTTTCCTCGGCGACACGGACAACCTTGTCTGAGAGATTTTTCGCACGATCATAGCCAAAATCGCCAGTTGCGGCACCAGCTTTTGCGATAGCTTCTGTGATTTTCTCCTGGTTAAAAGAAGCGACCTTACCGTCGCGTTTGCGTACAGATTTGAACATTTTTTATACCTCCAGAATGTTCTTTATCGTGAATTTTCGTATTTTCTAAACACTATATTTAGTGTTTGTTGTTATAATGTTAACGCTATATGTAGTTGTTTTTCAATAGAGTTTGTAAAAAATACAATGATTACAGATAGAGATTTTTGAGTTTAAAACGCTATATATAGTGTTTTTGCGTGAAATGCTAACGCTATTTTTATTTTTCACGAACCCAAATGGCATGCTATAATGACCGTAGACTCGGTGTGACCAGATTGTTCCTTTGGAGGAGGTGATGTTATTGAATAAAATAGAGGTCCCGATCAAGAGACTGCGCGACGACGCAGTAATTCCCCGCTATCAAACCGAGGGTGCAGCTGGTTTTGACTTCCATGCCGCAATTGACGACACGATAGTCATCGAACCCGGAGAATGGAAGGAAGTTTCTTTTGGCATCGCATTAGAAATACCGCCTGGATACGAGCTTCGTGTTCGTAGCCGTAGTGGACCAGCTTTCAATCATCACGTAATTGCCTATCATGGATTAATCGATAGCGATTATCGTGGCGAGTTGAGCGTTTTGCTCCATAATACAGGCGCAGAACGCTACACAATCAGGCCTGGCGACCGCGTGGCGCAAGGCGTTTTATCAAGATACGATACTGCCGTATTCGTGGAGGTCTCGGAATTATCTGAGACTGCGCGCGGTACAGGCGGTTTCGGTAGCACCGGCCTCAGCTGACGTTTTTTTCTTTGAGCTTCCCGTCAGCCATTGGCTATAACCTCCTTTTACGAGCCCTCCCGTCTTTGGACGAGGGGGCTTTTCTATGATAGAATAGTATGAGCTGGAGGGGTGGCCGAGTGGTTGATGGCACTGGTCTTGAAAACCAGCAGGTTAACGCCTCGCAGGTTCGAATCCTGTCCCCTCCGCCAAACAAATAAAAAAGACCCTCGTGGTCTTATTTTGTTTGTTTCTTCGGACAGGAGGCGAACCGTAGGTTCGGATGCGGTAGGAGCCGAGCGAAAATAAAAAATGCAACGCATTTTTGACTTTTCCGAGGCGACGCCCCGCATTGTTTCGAGCGCAGCGAGAAATATATCCTGCCCCCTCCGCCATTTTTATGATATAATACTTCGTATGGCACCGTAGCTCAGCTGGTTAGAGCGTAGGACTCATAAGCCTAAGGTCACTGGTTCGATCCCAGTCGGTGCTACCAAATATACAGGCGCGAGCCTGATTTTTGTTTGTGGTAAAATATAATCATGAAAACAAGAAAAGCTTTTACTGTTCTAGAATT
>JAHKZT010000003.1 GCA_020626475.1 bacterium | reverse complement strand
GCATCTGATGGATAGGAAACTAATTGGATTAGCCCGGCCTGTTCGAGTTTGCCGGATTCAGTAAAAGTGAAACCCATAGCAATCATCATGAGCACAAAAACGATTACTATGACGGAAATGCACATGAAAATGTTTGTTGCAATTACGCGTAGATTGCGAAATTTTTTGGATTTAGTCCATTCCATAAATTAGTAATAATTATAGCATAGATAATGCTTATGTTTAATATATTTAAGCGGATAAAATAATTGAATAAATATTTTAAAATGCTATTGATTTATGTTCGCTTATGTTTTAAGATAACATTAGTAGAATTAAGTGAGGTAGTAATGGACGGAGTCAAAGTCAGAGTTGGTAAAGCTTCTAGTGCTAAAAGCGCTAGTGCAGTTAATATGCGTCGGCTCCAGAGTTCTACTACTCTAAACCGTAAATTCGTTAAAAAACCTACTCCAGCACCAAGAATTAAGGCTTCGGCTGGGGCGGCGTCGCGCACGCTGAAAGCGCAAAACCAGAAGCGCGTATTAATTTCGAAAGGCCAGGCAGTCCGTTTGAAGCCTGTCGCAAAACAGCAAAGCGAGACCGCGCGAAAAGAAGTAGTTGCTCGGCAGACCGAAAAAGTTGTTCAGCAGGCTACGAAGCAATTGACTGAGCAGGAACAAATGCAACAGAAAATTGCATCGCGTGCGGCAACGAGTACTTTTTCGCATAGGGATCTTGCTTCTGTGAAAGTCGTCGATGACGAGCCGATTGAGCCGGCAAGGGATACTAAGTTGGCGAAAATCGCGAAAGCTCGTATGGCAGCACGTAAGGCTGCGGCTCCACAAGCGCTATCCGCGCAGGAATTGAAAGAGCGTGCTATTCAGCAGGCGCTTCGCAAGGTCTCTACGATGAATGAAGACATAGAAGATACTGGCATGAAGGCGCAGAAGCAACATTTCTGGCAGAAGAAACATTTTACGATGGTTGCTTCAATGGCGGCAATTACTTTGGTGATTTTGGGTTATCTCGTAAGTGTGAATTTGCCTGATATTTCGGTTCGCGTCGCAGCGATGCATACTGGTATTGAAAAAGCCTATCCTAGCTATGTTCCGTCTTCATATCGTCTAGATGGCTTAGTAAAAGAGGAGAATGGTCGTATTACGATGTCGTTCAAGAATGATCGCGATCAGAAGTTTACTCTTATGGAGGAAAAATCTTCTTGGGATTCTTCTGCGGTACTTACGAATTATGTAATGAAGAATTGGGGTGCTAGCTATTCGATTGCTAAGGGTCAGGGTTTGACGATTTACGTTTCTGGCTCAAATGCAGCATGGGTAAATGGTGGTGTTTTCTATGTAATCACTGACGAGACGAATACGCTAAATTCGAGTGATTTACACGATATTGCAGTAAGTCTTTGATGAATCGATTAAACAGGGGTAGAAGCCCCTGTTTTTTTATGCTAAAATTAGAACAAGAATTGTGGAGGTAGACATGATTGATTTTAAGTGTGATTTTCGGAAATTAATATCCGCCGAAGAATTAGATGAGCGGGTAGCTACTACGCGCCATTTTGTTGCGCGTGCGCAGCAGGATGATTTTGGCGGTTGGGTAGATTTGCCAACTAATTATGATAAAGATGAGTTTGCGCGCATAAAGGCGTCGGCGACTCAAATTAATTCTGACTCCGATTATCTTGTTTGTATTGGCATAGGCGGCAGCTATCTTGGTCATCGCGCTGTGATAGAGGCACTTGGCGGCGAGCGTGGTCGCACAAAGATTCTTTATGCTGGCAATTCGCTTAGTGCGCGTGGCCTCGAAAAGGTCATCAAGCAAATCGGCGATGCTGATTTTTCGGTAAATGTGATTTCTAAGTCTGGTACGACAACTGAGCCAGCAGTAGCATTTCGCGTCTTTAAGAAGCTTCTTATCGATAAATACGGCGAAGAGGGTGCCGCAAAGCGCATTTATGCTACAACTGATGCGAATAAGGGCGCACTCCATGACGAGGCGGTTGCGAAAGACTACGTGACCTTTGTAGTACCAGATAATATTGGCGGTCGTTATTCGGTTTTGACTGGAGTTGGTTTGCTTGCGATTGCGGCGGCTGGCATTGATATTGATAGATTGATGGACGGTGCTGAGGAGGAGCGTACGGCTTTGATTTCTGATGGCGGCAAGGCGGCAGAATACGCTGTTCTTCGTAATGTGATGCTCGAGAAAGGTTATGATATTGAAGTTTTGGCGAACTTTGAGCCGAATTTTATGTACTTTAATGAGTGGTGGAAGCAGCTTTTTGGCGAGAGCGAAGGTAAGGAAAATAAGGGTATTTTTCCGGCTAGTGTAATTTATTCAACCGATCTTCACTCGATGGGGCAGTATATGCAAGAAGGTCGTCGCGCTCTGTTTGAGACCTTTGTAGAGGTTGCGAGCGATTATACTGGTGTTCCAGTGCCGTCATCTGATGAAAATCTTGATGGTTTGCAATATCTTGAAGGACGCGAAGTTGATAGTATTTGCAAAGTTGCCACACAGGCGACGCGCGAGGCGCATGCAGCTGGCGGAGTGCCAGTAATGCGAATTATTATTCCAGAGGTAGATGAACGTTCGCTTGGTGCATTGATTTACTTTTTTGAAATGTCGTGTGCGCTCAGTGCGTTTACGCTTGGCGTGAATCCGTTTAACCAGCCGGGCGTTGAGGCGTATAAGACGCGCATGTTTGAGCTATTAGGCAAGCCGGGATACAATAAGTAAAATGTTTTGGAATTTTGTAAAAATCTTTCTGATTTCGATGGTGCCGCTGATCGAGCTTCGCGGTGCGATTCCGGTTTCGCAAGTTTGGGGCATGCCAATGATTCCGTCTTATATTGTTTGTATCATTGGAAATATGTTGCCGGTGCCGTTTATTTATCTATTTGCGGCGAAGTTCCTTGAGTGGGGCAAAGATAAAAAACTTATCGGTAAGTTTTGTGCGTGGTGTTTGAAGAAGGGACATCGGGCCGGCAAGAAGCTATCCGCGAAGGCGGGTGAAAAGGGTGCTTTTGTTGCGTTATTGCTATTTGTAGGGATTCCGCTTCCTGGTACGGGTGCTTGGACCGGTACATTAGCAGCGAGCTTCCTTGGTTTCGGATTGAAAAAGTCTGCGATTGCGGTGATGGCTGGTGTATTGTTGGCTGGCATAATAATGATGGCGGCTAGTGCACTAGGAGTAGCATTATTATGACGAAAACAGAGGCAGCTAAGACAAAGGAAACGAAAAAGCCGTCTAAAGTTAAAAAAGGACAGTTTAAAAATTCGGTAAAAGGCAAAGAAAAGAAAGAGCTTAAGATTTCGCGTGGCTATTTTGTCTTTTCGATTATGACGATGATTGCTGAGGCGTTGATTATTGTCGTGCTCGCAATGGTGTTGACGACGGTTAAAAATGGCCCAAAATATATCGTCGATTCGAGTGGAAATGTGACGAAAGTTCGTGAAGATAGAGATATAAAGAATGGCAGTATTGTTGAGGGCGACCACGTTGAGGGAAACGAGACGCTAGGCGTCAACTTTATCTGGTACGTCGATATGCAGTGTCCAGCTTGTGCGAGTATGGCTCCGATTGTTCAGGCGCTTTATGAAAAATATGGCGATAGAGTAGCTTTTGTTACTCGAAATTTGTTAATATCTAGCCATCAGTATGCGCGTCCGGCGGCTTATGCGGTAGAGGCAGCAGGTGAGCAGGGCTATTATTGGGATATGCTTATGGAAACCTTCGCGCAACGCCAAGAATGGGCCTATGTTAACAGCGAAGATATGCTGCGGGAACGTTTGGCGGAAATATTTATGGCAGCGACCGACGGCAGAGGTGATAAAGAAAAATTTATTGCGGATATGACGAGTGGTAAATATGCTTCGAAGATTGAGGCGGATGAAAAAATGGTACGTGACGATAATTTGAGTGCTACGCCGACAATTTTTATTAACAACCGAGAGATAGATTTTGCTGGCGGCACGGAGTCTCCTTATGATATGTTCTCGAAAGAATTAGATAACGCATTGAGGAAGGAAAAGTAATGCAAAATCAGAGAAAAACTTCTTCGACCGCTATCGCAATCGTGATTGTTGTTTTTAGCGTATTGATTGCGGGCGGCGTTATCGCAGCTGCACTAGGAGTAGCGAATAATCGCGACAATGCCGTTGTGTCTACGGAGGCAGTTAAAAATAAGAATAACGATAGGTTGTCCGAGTGGGATAATCCGAGCATTTTGGCTACTGATCATGTGCGCGGTAGGCGTGACTCTAGTGTGGTAGTTGTGGAATATGCCGACCCACAATGTCCGGGTTGTGCTTCAATGATGCCAAAAATGAATGCGATTTACGAGAAATATAAAGATAAAGTAGCGTTTGTATATCGACACTATCCTATTGCTATGCATCAAAATGCAGTGTCTGCAGCGGTCGCGATTGAGGCGGCTGGCGAGCAGGGATATTTCTGGGAAATGCTTGATGCAGTTTTCGATAATCGTGCGGATTGGATATATGAGAGCGGTAATGGTCTAGCTGATGCTTATGTAGAAATATTTGAAGATATTGCTGGCAGTAAGGGTGATTCGAAGAAATTTCGAAATGATTTGAGCAACAATAAGCTTAAAGCGAAAGTCGAGGCAGACAAAAAACGTGGACAAAACGATGATATATCGGCGACGCCGACAATTATCGTGAACGGAAAACAGATTGATTTCTATACGTCTAGTGACGCGCAGAAGACAATCGAAGACGCAATTGATTCGGCATTAAAAGACTAATAAAAAATCTCCCTTTTCGGGAGACTTTTTGATGATGCTCTGTCTAGCGCTTGAATGGGCTTTCAAATGGAAGCGTTGAGTTTGCTTCTGCGATGCGCATGAGTTCATTGTATTTTGCGATGCGCTCAGAGCGACTAAGGGAGCCAGTCTTAATCTGACCAGTGCCAAGACCGACGGCTAAGTGCGCAATCGTGGTATCTTCGGTTTCGCCGGAGCGGTGAGACATTACGCAATTGTAGCCATTCTTCTTTGCGAGAAGAACTGCGTCGATGGTTTCAGTAAGGGACCCAATCTGGTTTGGCTTAATGAGGATTGCGTTGCCGGCGCCCATGTCGATACCTTTTTTGAGAAGCTTTGAGTTGGTTACGAATAAGTCGTCGCCGACAAGCTGAAGCTTCTTGCCGAAGCGGTCGGTGAGCATTTTCCAGCCATCCCAGTCATTTTCGCCGAGGCCATCTTCGATGGAGACGACAGGGAAGTTATCGAGAATCCACTGGTACCAGTTGGCGAGATCTTCGCTAGATTTCCAGTCGCCATTAGTCTTGAGCTCATAGTGGTCGCCTGCGGCGAATTCGGAGCTTGCGACATCCATTGCAATACAGATATCATCGCCTACGCGATAGCCGGCTGCTTCGATGGCGAGCTTAATAAGCTCGAGCGGCTCATTGTTGCCGTCTTTGACGCGTGGAGCGTAGCCACCCTCGTCGCCTACGGTGGTGACGTAATCGCGGTCTTTGAGGACCTTTGCGAGAGCATGGAATACTTCTGCGCCCATGCGGACCGCTTCGGAGATGCTGGTTGCGCTAACTGGAATAATCATATATTCCTGGAAATCGGTCGACCAGCCGGCGTGTGCGCCACCGTTCATAACATTCATCATTGGCATCGGAAGGCACATTTGATCGGTGGTGCCTGCAATTTCTGCTACGTATTCATAGAAACGCATGCCTTTTGCATGAGCGACGGCTTTGGCGGCGGCGAGGGAAACGGCGAGAATCGCGTTTGCGCCGAGATTGGATTTGTTTTCGGTGCCATCGAGATCGAGCATGAGGCGATCGATGGCGCGTTGATCGGCTGCGTCATTACCGATAAGAACGTCGGCAATTTTATTGTTTACATTCCAAACGGCCTTGAGCACGCCTTTACCGCCGAAACGTTCTTTGTCGCCATCGCGGAGCTCGAGTGCTTCGCCGGCGCCAGTGGAAGCGCCGGATGGTACTGCGGCGCGGCCAGCGTGTCCGCTTTCGAGGATAACGTCCGCTTCTACGGTAGGATTGCCGCGAGAGTCGAGAATCTGACGTGCGTGGATATATTTAATATTTGTGTTTTTTGATTGCATAATTGATGCCTTTCTCCCTTAATAAAACAAAAGCGTATTTGCTCATATTATAGCATAAGCGATAAGGTTTTTGCATTTCCAAAGACCTTTATGCTATTATTAAGCTAAAGCATATTATAAGGAGGGCATATTAAGTCATGGCTACCAAAAAGCAGCCAGCGAAGGGGAAAACTTCTACTGCGAAGAAGGCCCCTGTCGCAACTAAGAGCACTAAGCGTCGCATTTCGCCGAAGGCGCTCTATACTGAAAAACATCCAGAACGTCATCAGGCAACTGGCAAGTATAAATTCTTTTATATCCTGTTCGCTTGCACGACTTTATTCTTTGCTGCTTTGTCGGTAGAGCTATTTGTTTTTGCTAGCGAAGTGCAAAACAAATACGAAGAAGTAGATGCATGTGTTCGCGCACATACGAAGTGTAATGTTCGTATTGATGATAATGAAATTAAAGCAGAAGGGAATGAATAATGAGCGACGATGAATATCGTAATGGCTTTGGCGACGATAATGCTCCAGTAGAAAAAACGCCAGAAGAAATGGCGGCCGAAGAGGCGAAAGCTGAGGAAGAATTTATTTCTACGCCAGAAGATCACGTAGAGAATCCATTAGTTCCAGAAGAGCCAAAAGAAGATGATTCCGAAGATGAGGATCGCCTAAAGGGCGCAATTGGCTCCGGTAACTTGGCAGCCGATTATCCTGAAGAGGAAAAAGAGCTAGCAAGCAATGAAGATAATATGACTGATAGCATTGTTAATGATACTTCTAGCTCAAGCGACTCTACTCCGGAAGTTGAGAATGCTCCTGTTCAGACCGATACCATCGAAACTGCGGTTACTGAACCAACGGTCGAAGAAAACCCGGCTGCGACTACTGTTGAGTCAGCTGGTACTACTACTGTTACGACCGGATCGATTGCGGATATGGCTGCTCAGACGAACACTGCTGCGCCGAAGAAGAAGTCCAAGGCAGGTCTTATTATTACACTCGTAGTCGTAGCTTTGCTTTTGATTGGCGGTGTTGTAGGGTTCTTTGTCTGGATGTCTATCGTTGAGGCTCCAGAGAACGCTCTAAAAGATTCTTTGGCAAAATTCTGGACTTCTGAAAATGTTCAGATGTCTGGTAGTTTCACGATGGATAATGATGGCACTAAGTATGAAATCAGCTTCGACGGTGCTAAGTCGGAAGGTAATATTGGCGGAAGCGGTAAAATTAAAACCAAATATAACGGAACGAATATCGATATTGACTTTAGTGCCTCGTATATTAAAGGCGGTACTCTATATGCGAAGATTGACGGTCTAGAGAAATTGACTAAAAGCCTTAACTTAGGATCAGATTCTAGCAGCGTAATGGGCGGCTATTCTGAGCTATTATCTAGCATTCTTGGTGCCGTTGTTGAAAGCATTGACGGTCAGTGGTATAAGATTGCGGCTAGCGATCTTAAAGATGTGAGTGCAGCTGAAGGTTTGAGTTGTATGCTTGAAAGTCTTGATGGCGCTATGAGTAAGGACTCGATGCAGAGCGTTGCTGATGTTTATAAGAAGTATCCATTCGTCACTATGGATAAAAACGCCGAAGTTAAAGAAGAAGACGGTGTCAAATATATTCCAGTCACGGTTAATAAAGACGATTCGAAGAAATTTATCGATGAATTACGGAAGATTGATGGATTCAAGAAGATAGCTGCTTGTTCGGAGAGCGAATCTGAGGATGATGACTTAGACTTCGACGAAGAAGATAGCGATAATACTAAGATGACGCTTGGCGTAAAGGCATGGTCGCACGAGCTTGTTTCTGCTGAGCTCGAGAAGGACGGCGATAATGCCGGTAAGCTTTCTGTTAAGATGAGCTACGACAAGAAGGAGGTAGCAGCTCCTAATGATGCGAAGTCGATTAGCGAACTCGGCACCGAAATCGAAAAGTCGCTTAAAACTGCAATGACTAGCTATGTTGAAAAGTTGTGTAGTCAGACATATGCTTCCTACGGCCAGAATTATGTTGACCTTTGCAAGCAGAGCGCTATGAACCAGATGGGTGATTTCGATATTTCTCAGATGCTTGGTGGCCTGCTTGGCGGCTCTATTTAGTTTGTAAAACAAACACAAGAACCCCGCCCGATAAAAATCGGGCGGATTTTTGTTGTAGAATAATAGTATGACGCCTAAGCTTAAAGCGAAACTAAAAGAACTCCCGCGTGAACCGGGTGTATATTTTCATAAGAATCGTGACGGTGAAGTGATTTATGTTGGTAAGGCGGCGATTTTACGTAATCGCGTGCGTCAATATTTTCAATCGCCAGAGCGCAAGGATGCGAAAACGCGTGCGCTAGTGGCTGAAATTGACGATACGGATTGGATTGTCGTTGATACGGAAATGGATGCACTATTCCTTGAGAGCGAGATGATAAAGCGCTATATGCCGAAATGGAATATTCTTTTGCGTGACGATAAGACCGTGAGCTATGTGCGTATTGATATGAAGTCTGAGGTGCCATACGTTACAATGACGCGTAATCCGGAAGATGATGGTGCGGAGTATTTTGGACCTTATTATGGCAAAACGGCAATTACAAGAGCGCTAAGGATTCTGCGTAAGATTTTCCCGTATTATGATCGTCCATATACTGGGCGCAAGACTCTAAATACTGATCTTGGTTTGACGCCGGGGGTTGAGGTCGGCAAAATGACAGCGCGCGATTATAAGCACAATTTGCGCCGCATGATTAGCTATCTAAAGGGGAACCGCAAACGCCTTGTACGTGATGTCGAGAAGTTGATGTACGAGGCAGCGGCGAACGGGGAATATGAAAAAGCAGCGGCTTATCGTAATCAATTTTTTGGCTTAAAAGGGCTTGGTACGAAGATAGTATTCTCAGACAAAGAATTCTTAGACATCTCGAGCGACCAGGCGCTACAGGATTTGCAACAGATACTTGGAATTGAGAAGCCTTTGGTGCGAATTGAGGGATATGATATTAGCCATCAATCCGGTACAAATGTGGTCGGTTCGATGGTCTGCTTCATAAACGGTGCGGCGGATAGGACAAAATACCGTCGTTTTAAGTTGCGTAAGCAGCAAAATAATGATCCGGAAAGCATGCTTGAGGTGATTACGCGTCGTCTGCGTCATTTAGACGATTGGGGAAGACCGGATTTGATTATTCTTGATGGTTCGGTAGGGCAGCTTTCGGCAGTGCGCAAGGCTTGCGTAGAGGCTGGCGTGCCGGTTATTGGGCGCGATAAGAGCGGCGATCATAGTAAAAATGCGCGCGTGCGTATTGTTGTGTTGGAAGGAGAGGATGATTATCGGATGGTGGAATTGGCGCCAGATAGTCATATTGCAAAGTTGATTGCTCGAATTGATGACGAGAGCCACCGCTTTGCTATCCAGTACCACACTTTATTAAAGCGTAAAGATGCGCTAAAATGAGCTTATGGTAAAGAGGCAGATTGTCAGTTTTATCTTGCGCTGGTTTGTGTCGAGCGTGGCGATGTATATCTGTATAAATTTTTTCGGCTCCTTCAAAGAAGGCTCCGAAATGATGCGAAATAGCTTTTGGCTTTATTTATCTGCTGGTTTAATTTTCTCGGTCGTAAATACGGTTTTGAAGCCGATTTTAACGATATTTTCCTTACCGCTAATCTTTTTGACGCTCGGTTTGTTTACTGTTTTAGTAAATGCAGCAATGGTAGGACTTACGATTTGGATAATGCCAGATGTTCAGATGACTTTCTGGGGTGCAATTGAGAGTTGTATCTTGATATCGATCATAAACTATCTTGTCAATCTAGCGATGCCTGATGTAAAATAGACCTATGGAAATAGGTGCTATTTGTAACGTAATTACTGCAGTTTCGGCTGTACTATTAATTCTTTTGATTTTGCTTCAGCAGCGTGGTGCTAGCCTTGGTGCCGGTTTTGGCGCGAGCGGTGAGCTTTTTACGGAGCGTCGCGGCCTAGAGAAGTCGATGTTTAACACGACCGTAGTGATCGCATCTATCTTTGCGCTTTCGATTTTAGCAACTTTAATTGCAGGTTAAATGAAGAAAACCAAGAAAAAGAGTGGGCGTAGTCGTTTTAGCCGTAAGAAAATTGCGGATTTTTACCATGAGTCGACCGATAAGGTAGGCAAGCATTTTTCTGATAATTTCATTTCTCGTATTCAGAATGCTCATGAGGTGCGTCTCTGGATTATTGAGTGGGTACTCTTAGTCGTTGTCGTGTTTCTTTTTACGATTGTTCAGATGATGTGGTATGGCGATTCGTATCATACGGATGCTTTTGTTGATGGTGGCGACTATACTGAGGCGGTTTTGGGCGAGATTAAGACAATGAATCCGCTTTATGCTTCGAATAACGCTGAAAAGACGCTTGGTAAGCTTTTGTTTGCTGATCTTGTTTCACCAGATAGCTCTGGTCATTCTAAAGGCGAGTTGGCGAAAAGTGTCAAAATGGACAACACTGGTAAGGTTTGGACGGTTACTTTGCGCGATAAAATTTTCTGGTCTGATGGTGAGCCGATTGTTGCTGACGATATTGTCTATACGGCGAATTTGATTAAAGATACGTCGGCGAAGACTACGATTTCGGCGGATTTTTCGCATGTCGCAATAAAAAAGATTGATGACAAAACAGTAGAATTTACCCTGCCGTCAACCTATGTCGATTTTATGGATACGCTAGAATTTCCGCTAGTGCCAGAGCATATTCTTGGTAAAATTAGCCCAGCTTTGGTTTACGAAAGTAGCTTTTCGACGCAGCCAATTGGCTCTGGCCCGTTCGTGTTGAATGCGATGCAGGCGGGTACTGCGACGAGTCTTAATAAGCAGACGGTGTATCTGAATCGTAATAAAAAATACTTTATGGACGACACGAAGCTTGATACCTTTACGGTAAAGACTTATAAGAGTCGTGAAGACATTATTGAAGCAATGAATGCGTCTGACGTAACGGCTACGGCCGAGTTGGGGCTTGATTCGTCGGAGAAGCTTCGTGGTGGTATTTCTTCGCGCGAGAGTCTGCTGAATGGTGGCGTATATGCATTTTTGAATACAAAGGGTGACAATTTGTCGAATAAGGCATTGCGCCAGGCGATTAGCCAGGGTATTAATATGGCGAAGATTAGGGAGGGAATTGATGAGTCGCAGTTACTTGACTATCCGATTTTAGCGCGTCAGGAGAAATTGAATTATCCTGCTCTGGCAAAATATGATTTAAAGGCGGCGAAGGCGCTCATTGAAAAGGCTGGTTTTAGCTATAATGATCAGGGCAAGATTTTGACTAAAGACGGTTTGCCAATTACTCTTAATGCAGTCGTGCAGAAACGTGATGTTATCACGAGGATCGCAGAGCGTTTCACTGATGAATTAAGGGCGCTTGGCTTTGAAGTGACATTGAATATTTACGATGAGTCGCAGACGACGGCGGATTTCTTTACGACGGTTGTTCGCCCGCGCGATTACGATGTCCTGTTCTATGAGGTTGACTTGGGCGTAAGCGCGGATCCGTTCGTGTACTACAATTCTACACAGGCATCGACTGGCGGTTGGAACTTTAGTAATTATTCGAACGGTCTAGTAGATGACGCGCTTTTGTCGGCGCACACGACGACAAATATGAATGTGCGCAAGGCTAAATACGAATATTTCCTTAAGAGCTGGGTAGCGGATGTGCCGGCGATTGGACTATACCAGTCGAGTTTGAAATATTATTTCGATACGAAAGTTAAGATTTATTCTGAAAATTTACAGATGACGGATGTCTTGGACCGTTTTAGTGACGTGCGTTATTGGGCATCAGAGAAGCGCTCGGTTAATGTGACGCCATAAGGCCTCTCCTGTATTTTTGATTTTACAAATGCAGGGAAGTGTGCTAAGATAATTTTATCTGCGCCCGTGGTGGAATTGGTAGACACGCTAGCTTGAGGTGCTAGTGGCTATTCAAACGGCTGTGCTAGTTCGAGTCTAGTCGGGCGCACCAAAATTCGTGCTAAAATCCGCCATCTTGGCGGCTTTTTGTTTTCGCTCGGTCGGGAACCGCGCTTCAAACAAAGAATCCGCCAATCTAGCGGATTTATATCTACGAATTTTATCTGAATATTTTTCCTCTTCGATAATTTTACGAATTCTATCGGGCAATGAAAAGCCGGAGCGGGAGCTCCGGCTTTTATTGGATTAGATTGATGACGGGCTGATATCGGTATTCATTTCGCGCAGAATGCGATGGGCTTCGAGGAAGAATTCGTCGCCTTCATAAGGGGCGTATTCGTCTGCGAACCAGATGTCGACGGCATTTTTGGCGCCTTCTTCGACGAGTTTCTTGATATCTTCGTTGTCGCGAATCATAGAGCTGTTCTTGAGATTCCAGGCAAGCTTATGGAACTTGCCGGCATCATAGTAATGCTTCATGGTCTTGGTTGCGTCGAACTTATCAATGAAGTAAGCGAATCTCGCTTCAGGCGTCTCGTGTTCGTCGAACTCGAGCAATAAATCGTAAACTTCCTGCTCGTAGGGGAGACCCTTGAGTAGCTTGCGCCAAGCAGCGTGCTCGGCGTCGGCCTTGCTTGCGTGACGCTTCTTGTCGATCATTGGCACGTCGCCGATTATAGTCTCGCCAATCTCGTGGAAGATTAACATGGAGTTAACTTTCGCGAGATCAATCTGTTCGTGGCCAGGATAAAGCGGATAGAACAGATTGGCGAGAATGAGGCAGCTGTGGCAATGCTCAGAGACGCTTTCGAGGCGCTTATCGCGTACGCGCCAGATTTTCCAGCCGGTACGAATGCGCTTCTTTAGGTCATCAAGGATACATGCGAGGCGCAGCGTGTTTTCTAAAGTGTTGATGTCGAATTCTTGAGTCATTTTTAAATCTACTCCTTTCAAAATGTACAAAGATTAAATCTTATGCGATTAATTTTGGCAGAAATTTTTTGAAATGCAAACATAAGCCAGGAAAAAGTGATATTATATCTTGTATGAAAAATCATTTGGGGGAGTGGGTTTTAGTTCTTTATTAGATGGATGGGAGGTACGTCCTAATGGGTAAGTTTAATTCTGAGTACGGTGGGGTATTAAAACCGCTGCCTTTAAAAAATCTTGTTCGTCGAGGCGAAGGTGATGATTTTATTCTTTCGATGGCAGCAAATCGGAATAGGAACTATGGTACTTTAGCCATAAAAACGAATTCCGAGGATTATTCGGCGGCAGTCGAAGATTTGAATGACCAACTGGATGACGTAATGATTGTTGGCGTAGAGGATATCGAAGCAGGTTCGCCTTATATATTCGTACGCAAGGTGGAACATGAGGGGAAGGTCTATATGTTTCCGGCGATTTTTAATGCTATGCTTTGTGATCCTAATGAGAATGGCGATTATTCCGGTCTTTGCGTGAAGAGCTTTCATTTGAGGATCGGAGAAGATGTCGACCCGGAGCGTTTATGTACGTTGAGAATCAACTATGCGCCGGGCAAAAAAATTGAGTGGAGCGAAGACGAAGTTAATAGAGTCTTTGCTTGCCTCGAGATGAAGTAGGCAAAATTCTTCCCAAACCCCCAATTCATTTCGGGCCGAGAGCTTAGTTTCTCGGCCTATTTTTTATGCTTGACGCGCTTATGGTATGTTATAATTTTATTAAACATAAGTGTGAGGTGTGATGAAAAGTGTGTGGACTAAGGTCGGCGCTGTGGCGTTGGCCGGTATAGTAGTAGCAAATGCATTTATTCCATATGCATTTGCGACGGATGTGGCGCCATCCGAAACGAGCGAGACGACTACTGTCGCTGAGACTGAAGATTATTTTTCGGTCGAAAGTAATATTTTGGATTTTGGACGTATTACGGAGCTCGGTCGTAGCTACACAAAAGCAATTTCTTTAAAGAATAATACTGCTAATGACGTAATTATCGACGCGTCATCGAGCATCTATGGAGAGGTAGCGGCAGAGAATCAGAAGCTAGCCGAGTGGGTCGCTTTTGTGGGCGGCGTCACGCATTTTAATGTTGCGGCAGGCGCTTCGCGTGATGTAAGCGTACGTGTGCTCGTTCCGACGGATGCTACGGCTGGGACACAATACGCGAATATTGAGCTAGTTGACGCAAATTCGCATAAAGAGACTGTTCTAGTAAAGATTGATATTGCCGGCGATAATCTAAAATATGGCAGTGAAGTAGTCGATGCTAATATTGATCCAATTCGCCTAGATGATAATTTGGCTGGTCGTGTTACGGTAAAAAATACTGGAACCGCTGGCTTCACTTCCACTTATCAGATTCGTGTAAAGAATATCTTTGGGGGAATGGATTGGGAAGTAAAGAAGCAAACCGAAGAAGAGGTTTTTCCGGGCAAGCAGGTAGAATTTACGGCTAATGAACAGCTTGGTTTTGGTGTATATTCTGTCGAGCAGCGCGTTACCTTTGCAAATGCTGAGGGGCGTATGGTTGAGTCTTTGCTTTCGCGCACAGTTGTTAATCTGCCTTGGTGGAGCTTGGCGATTGCGGGTGGCGTAATTGTTTTAATTATCCTTATCGTTGTGGTCTCGAAGCGCCGCAAACATAGCAAGAAAAATGATGCGAAGCTTCGCCGCGCTGAGAAAAAGATGCGCAAAGCGGAGATTGAAAGAGTAGAGCACGCAGAAGAAAAAGCGATAGCAAGAGAAGAGGCTGATGTGAATTCTGAAGAAATGGGCGAAGATGATGAAATTGATGCAGTTGAGGCCTTTAGTGAAGACAATGACGAGATTGATAATATTGCAAAGAAACTTAGTACCGACGACGATGAGCAGTCTGAGGACGATGATACGGAATATGATGGAGAAGAGGCAGTTCCGATTAAAGTGAACATTAAAAAGAGCTCAAAGAAATAAAAAAGAAGCCCCGCGCGTAGCGGGGCTTTTGTTGGTGCTAGGGGGATTAATACCATGTCGACTCGAGGATTACAATTTCCTCGTTTACTCCACGAAAATAAACTTTTGCTTCGTTCTGTCTCAGATGAGTCATGAGACCTTTGACGAATTCGAGGATCTCTCCTCGCCAAAGTTTGAAGTATCTCTCGTGGTCGACGCCGTTACCGTGCCATTCGCAGTCGCCAAGACGACAGAGAACATGGATGCCGCGACGCTCCGAGTTGGAATTGCCGGTGTAGCCGGCCTCGTACCAGTGTATTGGCGTAATGGAAACGGCAAGATGCATGTCACCACGACGCATACGCGGTTCGAGATAATCTAGCAGCAAGGTCTTCGTGTCTACGGTGCCAGGATTGTTTGGATCCTCGTACTCTTCGTCATTGATGCCGATGTTGAACTCGGCATAGGCCATTGAAATGCTGTCTGCCTTCATGGCGTGCTCGGTGAATTTTCCCATAAATGCTCCTCCTAATAAGGTACAAATTTGACGCAAAGCGCCAGTGTATTCTATTATTGTATCATACATAAGCATTTTTGTCAAGAAGGGCCATGCTTGCGCTTGCATTTTTTATGGAATTGATGTAGAATGGTTCAGGTAAGGGTCCGTAGCTCAGCTGGTTAGAGCACCTGCCTTTTAAGCAGGGTGTCGTGAGTTCAAGTCTCACCGGACTCACCAAATACGGGCGGTTAGCTCAGTTGGCTAGAGCGTTTCTTTGACGTAGAAGAGGTCATAGGTTCGAATCCTATACCGCCCACCATTTTAGGAGCCACAATCGCCAGCCTTGGCGTTTTTTCATGATTCGCTCGCCCATTAAGGCGCGCTCTCATGAAGAAAACACCAATACTGACGATTCTGACTTCCTAAAAACCACGAATTATAGCTATAAAATTAACGGCAAAAGGGCATATATGAACGATAAAAGTAAAATCAGGAACGTTGCGATTATCGCGCACGTCGACCACGGCAAAACTACGCTTGTTGATGCGCTTCTCAAGCAGAGCAATACTTTCCGTGAAAACCAGGCAGAGATGGGCCAGACGCTCATTATGGATTCTGGCGACCAGGAGCATGAGCGCGGTATTACGATTACTGCAAAACAGACCGCAGTCTATCATAACGGTTACAAAATTAACATCATCGATACTCCGGGTCACGCTGATTTCTCTGGCGAGGTTGAGCGTACGCTCAATATGGCAGACGGTGTACTTCTTATTGTTGATGCCCAGGAAGGCCCAATGCCACAGACCAAGTTCGTGCTTCAGAAGGCGCTCGAACTTAATTTGACCCCTATTGTCGTTATTAATAAGATCGATAAGCCGGCTGCACGTCTCGGCGAAGTAGAGGATGAAATTGCCGATTTGTTCCTCGAGCTCGCTACGAACGAGGCTCAGCTCAAGTATCCAACCTACTACGCAATTGCCCGCGATGGTAAGGCTGGTAAAACTCCAGAACTCGATAACGATCTTCATGTTATCTTTGATGCAATTATTAATGAAATTCCAGAGCCGCAGGTAGATCCTGACGATTCTAAGGGTGCTCAGCTTCTTGTTGCTGCGCTCGCAGCTGATAGCTACCTTGGTAAGTATTCCATTGGTAAGATTTTCCGTGGCAAGCTCAAGAAAAACGAAGCTGTTACGATTATGAAGACGAACGGCGAAACCGTCCGTGGTAAGATTGATAGCCTCTATACTTATCGTGGTCTTGGTCGCGAAGAGGCAAACGAAGCGATTGCCGGTGATATTGTTGCGCTAGCGGGTTTAGGCGCAGCTTCGATTGGTGATACAATTGCGACTGGCGATAATCCAGAGGCGCTTCCTACGATTGAGTTAGAGGCACCAACCCTTTCTATCTATATTGGTCCAAATACCTCGCCGCTCAAAGGTCGCGAAGGTGAGTTTACAACTTCTCGCCAGATTGGCGATCGTCTCCAGAAAGAGCTTGAGACAAACATTGCGCTTCGCCTAGAGCCACAAGGTCTTGGCTATAAGGTTTCTGGTCGTGGTGAGCTTCATTTGTCGGTTTTGATTGAAACGATGCGCCGTGAAGGCTACGAGCTTGAGGTCGGCCGTCCAGAGGTTGTCTACAAGATGGAAGATGGCGTCGAGATGGAGCCGGTTGAGGAACTTACGATTGAGGTTTCTCCAGAGTATGTCGGTGCTGTTTCTCAGGAGCTCGGCGTACGCAAGGCGGAGCTTGTTTCTCAGGAAATGACCACCTCTGGTAGCACTCGCTTTGTCTATACGATTACTACCGCCGCTTTGATTGGTCTTCGCAATAACTTGCTTACCGGCACGAAGGGTACGGCAATTATGAATACTTTGCCAAAGGGCTATCAGCCAGTTACTTCTCACTACCAACAGGAACGCAACGGCGCGCTCGTTGCATCCGAGGCAGGTCAGAGCACCGCTTACGCGCTCGATGCCGCACAGGCACGTGGCGTGCTTTATATTCCGCCGCAGGTTGATGTTTATCAGGGCATGATTGTTGGTCTTTCGAAGAAAGATGAACTCGATATTAACGTTTGCCGCGAAAAGCAGCTTACAAATATGCGTACGCACGCATCTGATGGCGCAATTCAGCTTACGCCACATACACAGCTCAGCCTTGAGCAGTGCTTGGATTTCTTGATGGAAGATGAATTGCTTGAGGTTACGCCAAAGTCGCTTCGCCTTCGCAAGAAAGAGCTAAATCCGACGATGCGCAAACGTCAGCGCAATCACGCACAGTAAAATAGGAAAGCCCACCTTGTGACGAGGTGGGCTTTTTGTTGCTTTGCGGGGCAGAGAAAACAGCAAAAATGAGGTTGAATAAAATAATTATTCAAAATGCTTATGCTTGAAGGATAACAGAGGTGGTGGCATAATTTTTTGTATAGGAATAGTGTTTCGTTGCGCAATAAAAGGAGGTGAAGCGCATGCTGTTAGTTCTTTTAAAAATGGTAGCCTGGTTTCTAGTAGCATTAATAGCTGGAATGGTGGTATCTGTTGTAGCTTATTACTGTTTTATGTATTTTGGTGGATATCGCTGGTCAATTCATTCGGTGCGCCGATATCTCGATAATCACGGTAGGGGAAATTTCCCAGAAGAGAATCGGTTTATTATCGGGATAGATATTATGACTCGTTTGATATGGGTAGTAATCTTTACTATTATCCTATCGATTGTCGGTTGTATTATTCTTTCGAACTTGCCTCTGCGTGTTGGTTTCATCTGTGCGGAAATTAGTTTTGCGCTTCTGATGGCGCATATTGAGCTTTGTTTCGTGATTAGGATTGGTCGTTTGGCGAGTATAGATAAAGAAGGGAGTACTGCGTATTTTGAGGGGCTAGACGATAATTCTCAAAAAGTCTTTTCGTATTGCTATGACGATCACGATGCGGGCGAAAGACATCTAAAAGAAGGTAAGAAATACCTAGTCGCAGATTATGGCATCTTTAGGATGTATGGCGCAATTGATGATTACGAGTGGGGGGAATCGGAATGGTAATGAATGTATTATTTGTGCTTGGCGTCTTGGCTGTAGTTATCGTCAGCTATCTTGTATCTGGTTTAATAGCGGTAATTCTAATGGATAAGATTGGCTATGATTTATCTATAGGAGCATCGGTTTTGCATGCGAGAAATTGCGGCGCTAGCTCTTTTAGATACGATGAGACAATTGCAATGCAATGCGTGGCGATCAATATTCAGGTTAGGGTTGTCTTAACGCTTGTAACGTACGTATTTCTGGTCATAATAACTTTCGCAATTGGCTCCGGCATTAATAGCGCGATTGCGTCGACTATCTGTATGGCGGTTATTATCGGGGCGCTATTGAATTGTCTGTTTGCTATAATCGGCGAGTATAGCTGTATACCTTGTATCGCGAGATTTGATGGCGTTGATTATGGCGAGAAGGCGATTCGAATGCGAAAGCTATTATTGGATGACGACGAGAAGGCGGATGATGCTGAGTTTACGTTGGGATTGGACGTCTGCGAATATATCGAGGATTTTTTGTCTAGAGGCGAGATAGTGATATTGCTCATACCGAATAATGATTCGAGTGATATGGTATTTGATAGGCTACCATGATATGTCCGGCACTTTAATGTGCCGGATTTTTTTGGGGGTAGGGAAATAGAGGTGAAATATATATTGAATAATATTTTTATGATATGTCAAGAAGCAGGGAAGTTGATGTTGTAAAATAAACATCGTTTTTGTCAAGGCGGCATTGTTCGGGAATAATAAAATAAAAATCTAAAAAATGCAAGTGTGGAAAAACCGAAAGCGAAATAAAAAATTGTTCGGTTTTACCTCTGTTTTTTGGTCTATTTTTCCACTATGTTGTGAAAAAATCTACAAAAAAGGGTCTTGAAAATTCCAAAAAACTTGTTTATGCTTAGGACAAGTGGAAACAAAAAACAAACACCACGAAAAAACAAAAATAAGTAAATACGATTGACTACACTACAATGCAGACAACACAATACACTGAAGATCAATCGCAGCAGTATCAGATTGTTACTCTTTTGAAGCGCAAATAGCTTATTTTTGGCAGCACATTTACATAGTTCGAACCCGGTAACCGAGGAGTTTTGGGCGCGTTTAGGATACGCGAAACAGAAACTGTATGCACATTCAACACAAATACACACCTCCCAAACAAATAACTCCACCTCACACAAATTAAGTCTCTCAACTCCGTAACA
>JAHKZT010000029.1 GCA_020626475.1 bacterium | reverse complement strand
TTTTTGCGGCAAAATAAACTGGCAATAATGCCACGATCTTTTATAGAGGAGGTTTTTCAGTATGAGAAAAACTAATTATGTTGCACTCGTAAACAGCTTCAGCGCCCTCAATTCTAAAGATGCGCTTACAAAGTCTGAGATAAAGGAGCTCAGAAAATTGCGTCGTACACTTGAATCGTACGGCATCAATACTGACAGTAGCGATCTTATGGATCGTGCAATAATTCTCGATAACCGCGCGCAAGTCGAAGGCTATCTCAGTCGCTCAACTGACGCCGAAATGTACTACGCTAAGCGTAGCAACGGCAAGAATATCGGTAAGATCAAGGCAAACCAGCTCGAAGCCGATGAGCTCAAGGAGCTCGGCCTTAGCACTACCGACCCGAAGCGCCTGAGCAAGCTTCTCACTGAGATTACTTCATTCAAGAAGTCGATCGAAAAGACCAAGCACGGTCGCAGAAAAAACGCGATTCGTTCCTGGAATGAAGCTCAGTATCAGCAGCTCGTTAACGATTTCAGCGAAGACAGTGACACTATCGACGAGCCGATGCCTTATGAAGGCATCGATTATGACGAAATCACAATTTTCGCCACTAAGGCCTTCATGCCGGCTTAATACGCAAGCAAGAGGGCGGCTCCCTCTTTGCATATAGTCACCAATAAACCCGCAATGCAAAAACCTCTTTACCCTACCCAAAGGCGCCCCGCAAGGAGCGCCTTTTCTATTTCCTACCAATGGAGCTTATAAGGGTAGCTACTAGTGCCATTTCCGCCCGAAACATAAGTATCATATTTTAAAGAAACAACCGGACGCAAACTCGTACGCCAATCATTACGCACCTCATATCCACAACTAAGCGTATTGAACCAATAACACATCGAAGCACTATTCGCATAGAGATTCCCCGCAGTCATCGTCCACGTTCCATTCTCGTCAAACGAACTCTTTATCCAGCTATTCGCGCCCGCCATACGCACTTCATCAGCCGTCGCTAAGCCAACCGGATATTTTAACTTACCGTTCCCCGTGCTGGACTCATTAACCGTATAAGCATATTTCTTACTACTGCAATCAACGGATGGATTATAGCCATAAATACCGTTACCTTTATCCGTACCATCGAAAACTCTCGACAGCGCAATCGTACGAGAAGAACTATCAGAAGAGGATAGTCTCAAATTAAATACTAGTTCATCAAGGCTGTCATCAATAGCCTCACGCTCATTACAATAAACCGTATCTTCTAGTTTGCCTGTCTGGCCAGACATCTCACGTTCATACCACTCATCGACAAACTTCTTAGCATTAGAGTCATACTTATAATTATAGAAATTATCCTTCATATACTCCACCGTCTCGCCATTCTTCATGAGAATATAATACAAGTAATTATATCTAGCACTAATTATGTATCCAATCTTAGACTTGTCGTTTGTATCCGGAAAGAAATACTGGTGCGTCGCAAGCTCATCGAAGTTGCGGCCAGAATAACCAGACGAAACCCTATGAGTAATAGTATCCATCAAAGTATACTCTTTCGAAGAATCGTCCCAGCTATATCCTTCGCCAACAGTGATATCATCCCTATACTCAGAGACAAACGTATCTACGCGATAATCACTAAACATATATTGATTCGACGTAAAATCCATGCGACTTCGCGCATCCCAATATGTAGCATAATAATACCCTAAATCAGAATATAACCTGGCGTCTGCAGGTATTGCAGTTCTCGTAATACTATTAGCATCTTCGCTACATACGCCATTATTCTGTTCCCCGGCATAAATAATTTTCGTGCCACCAGTTCCAGTCGTTCTCATTAATAGCCAACAAATATTCCCGACTATAACATAATTATTCTTTACTGAACCTCGATAATAATAGACCGGATGTTCATCATTCGCATGCGCTTTAAGTGTATATACGCCGGAATTACTCTCATTTATATCCGATTCGTAAAACGTAACCGCCTCATCGGTGCCTATCGTCTTTGAGGCAACTAGATCATATAGCCTACGATTTTTCTAGAACATAATCCCATTCGCTAGGCTCGGACGTATATTGAACCGTCACGAATACATGATACTTTGCTCCATCATATGGATTCTCCGGCTTCGTGCATACTGTCTGCCCGTTCTCGGCTACACATGTATTTTCGCCAGCAAAGTTATTCTTACAATCGAGTACCACAGATTTTAGGAGCGAGCTAGTTTCACTCCCCGCACCGAGCATATATTTATAGTAATACCAACCATCACCACCATCGACCCAATCATCTTGATTTTGCAATTTTACATATGCAATCCTGTCACCATCATTATCTGTTAGTGATAGATCAGAAGTATGCGAGAGGTCAGTATTACCGACATTCTTCCAGTATTCCTCGTATTTTATGCGAACCGAAGCGGGAACACTACCAGTATTCTTGCCGATTACAGTTTTCGGAATTTCCTGACAAGGTTGCCAATTATCCGGTCCAGTGAATTCCTCTGTCGTCTCATTTTTCCAATATCCAACTTTGAAAATATTTCTAAAAAAGCCCGTCGATTGATGGTATGCTGCCGTACCGCCAATCAGCACAGACATACCAAATAAAGCCACCGCAAAGATAATATTTTTCTTCTTCCTCATATTCTTATTCTCCCCTCCTATTTAAGGTATACCACGTCGGAAATGTCGCATCGGAGCATTCCGTGTCAGAGAACATATTCTGCAAATTTGCATTTTCTGACACATTCCAATTATTTAGCACTAAAGCATCAGAGACCTTAGTCCAACTAAACATATTCTTAAATGAAGTCCCTTTTGATACATTCCAATTCGCTAACGGACTAAGGTCCTTAATTTTAGACGGCGTGTCATCGCTACCAGCAAAAGCCGAGCTAAAATCAGTAACGTTACCAACATTCCAGTTCGTTAACGGGCTAAGATCGCTTATTTTAGTATTTCCACCTAAGAATGTAGCCATAGTCGCAACATTTGCAACATTCCATCTTCGCAAAGGTTCAAGACTTTGTATATTACCTGAGCTCGCAAAAAGATACGAGATATTTGTAGCATTAGCCATATTCCACCCCGATATGCCGCTAATATCCGTTAGGCTACTCATCCCTGCAAAGGCAGAATTAAAATCAGAAACATTACTCACGTCCCAGCTCTTTAAGCCATCCAAATTCGTCAATACACTGTTTCCGGAAAAAGCACCATTGAGGCTAATCGCCTCAGGGATTTTCCAATGTTCTACCGCCGGCCAATACTCATCAGTAAAATAGTAGTTATTGTTCGAAGAGCTATTAAAAGCCCCACCCCAAGCCTGAAGACCACTCACGTCCCAATGCGATATCACCTTCATGGCTTCAGGGCTAGGCAAATCGTTGCCAAAGAAGAAGCCAGCCAAACTGGCCAGTTCCCTCATATCAAAATATTGGAATCCCGAGATATCAGTCGGCATCTGCGTGAAAAGCATCCCCGAAAAAGTGCCGCCAATGCCGTCTGCCTTATTCCAACTAATCGCATCCGCCGTCGAGTACCAATACATCGTCTTGTCGCTAGTAGAATACCAAAAATAAATCGGCGTCGATTCATTCGCATCTTGAACCTCAGTCATTGACGACACTGCAGAGGCTTCCGGAAGCACACTGCTACGCTTAAATGCCGTCAATTCTCTATTCTGTTTTATTCCATTCCACCATGACGCTATTCCGGATTTAAGCTTCGCGAAAGTTCTTGGTTCCTTCCAGTCACTGAATGCGTCTTCAAATGCCACATCAGATTGCACTAATTGCGCAACAATCTCCAAATGATAGCTTGCCCCATTATAATCGTCTGTCGTCTTTCCAGAGTTTACACTTCCGCCCACCATTTCATTTTCAGCAAAGTTCGCGTCACAACTGAACGTAACAGACTTAATAAACTCCGAGCTCTATCCAGCACCCAAACTATTCTTCAAATAATAGTAGCCATCCCTCAATTCCCATTCCTCATTCGAGAATTCTATCGAAGCTAATTTTACGCCATCCTTAACAAGCGAAAGCTCCGAGCCGTCCGCAGACACCCAAGATTCATTCATCTTAATGCGCGCATTCGCTGCTATATTGCCAGTATTCTTAACTGTCACAATCTTTTCCGTTTTATCACACGGCGTCCAATTCGTAGGGCTCTCGAATGTTTCTGACACTTCAGTCCTAAAAAAATCCAAGCTCAAAATTATTGTTAAAATTAAACAGATCTTGGTTATATGCAACAACACCACCAATCAAGACGGCCAATACTGCAACGCCACCAATCGCAAATAGTGCTTTTTTATTCTTTATAGCCATAAAACACACCTAAATATCTTTCTTAAATTATAACCATTAGCGCATTTTATCGCAACTAAAAATCCCCCGAATTAACGGGGGATTTCCTTATTTACTTGCCGCTTTAATCAAACCATCGAATAGCGGATGCGCACGATACGGGCGCGAACGGAATTCTGGATGCGCCTGCGTAGCAACAAAGTAGTCACAATCCGGCGCCTCGACAAACTCTACGAGCTTGCCGTCTGGCGAAGTTCCAGCGATTACTACACCGCCAGCATTGATCTGCTTCATAAACTTCTGGTTCACTTCGTAGCGATGGCGATGGCGCTCAATAACGTTCTCGCTGCCATAAATTTCAGCAATTTTCGAACCTTTCACAAGTTTCGCTGGATAGTTACCGAGACGCATTGTACCGCCAGTGCTTTCCTTGCCCTTCTGGCCTTCCATGATATAAACAACATTCTTGCCTTCTGGCGCTTCAAATTCTTCGGAATTTGCGCCGTCTAAACCGCCACGACGTGCCGCTGCAATTACAGCCGTCTGCAAACCGAGGCAGATGCCAAGATATGGCTTATTATTCTTCAAACAATATTCAGCTGCCGAAATCTTACCTTCAACACCGCGAGAACCAAAACCGCCAGGTACCAAGATACCATCAACCTGCTCAAAATCGCGAATAGTTGCTTCTTCGGCATTAATCCAAACCGTCTCAAGCTTTACGTCATTTTTCCATGCCGCCGCCTTGAGCGCCTCAGTCACAGAAAGGTAAGTATCGGTATTATCGATATATTTTGCGACCAAACCAATCTTTACGGTCTTCTTCGGCGTCGATTCAATCTGCTTAACAAGCTTCTCCCATTGACTCATGTCGGGATCACCATGATCGATAAAGCGCTCGAGCGGAGCAAGTACACCGCCCTTCACCGCGTTTAGTGGCACTTCATAGACCGACTTCGCATCCGGCATCAAAACAACCGCGTCTTCTGGCACTGCACAGAAAGTAGCAAGCTTCTTAGCAATATGCGGCGCTTTAATAACCTTATCGACGTCCATGCGCGCCACAACCATATCTGGAATAATACCAAATTCACGCAAATCGCGAAGCGAGTTCTGTGCCGGTTTAGTCTTAAATTCTTCCGAAGTCGAGAGCCAAGGCACATAGCAAACGTGAACATAGAGACAATTCTCGCGGCCAACCTTTGCGCCAAATTCACGAATCGCCTCAATAAAATGCTGACCTTCCATATCGCCGACCGTACCGCCAATCTCAACGATATGAACGTCCGACTTAAAATGCTTCGCGTTCTCGATGAAAGTCTGTTGCACCATACCGGTCACATGAGGCACGAGCTGCACGGTTTTGCCGCCAAACTCGCCGGCGCGCTCAGCGTCAATCAAGCGTTTGTAGAGCTTGCCCGAAGTCCAGATTGAGTTCCCCGTCATTTCCTCGTCCAAGAAACGTTCATAATGACCGAGATCCAAATCCGTCTCCGCCCCATCCTGCGTCACATAGCATTCGCCATGCTCGCGCGGATTGAGCAAGCCCGCATCAACGTTGAGATACGGATCACATTTTTGCATTGAGACCTTGAGCCCCTTTGCCTTCAAGATGGCGCCAATCGAAGCCGCCATAATGCCTTTACCGACGCCTGAAATCACGCCGCCAGTTACAAAGATATATTTAGTGTTTGTTTTCATTTTGGGCACACCTCCTTATCTTGCCCTACCCATTAATACACACTATAAATTTAGCGTATTTTTTCAACAAGCACAAGCATTGAAAACTATATATTTAGTGTTGTAAAACTTGCGCCGAACGCTATTTTTTATTCTCGCCGTTAAGCACTCCTCTATCTGCGGTATAATATAGGCAATGAAAAATTTCTATCGCACTAGTTATCGTTTCTATAAACCAGATCAAAAAGAACACAAAATCTTCGCCATCAGCGACATTCATTTTAGCGACCATACCACCGAAAATCTTAACCAAATCGCCCAAAAAGCCGAGCATCAAAAACCGCAAATTATCACAATTTCCGGCGACCTCATTGATTCTCTCGAATCCGCCGACGAGCCTCACGAGATCGCTCGCCTCAAAGCTTGGTTAACACGTTTAGCAAAAGTCGCTCCCGTCTGTCTCTGCCTCGGCAATCACGACTTCTATCGCCAACCAGCAGACTTCAAATCCGGCCTCAGCAAAAATCGCCATTATATCGCTGAACGTAACGACGACTTTATTAAAGCTGTTGGCGAGCTAGATAACGTACACTATCTCGACGACGCAAGCTTCGAAAATGACGAATTCTACGTTTTCGGTCTCACATTGCCGCCAATTTATTATCACTTCGATTACGTCACCGAAAAACAAGGTAGTATTCTTAGCCCAGGCAGCGAAGATATTAATGTCCTTCTCGAAAAACTTGACGAGCTCACCGAATTCACAACAAAATTGCCAAAAAAGAAAACCAAAATCCTACTCGTCCATTCCCCTGTTCATCTACTAAATGAAACCGTAAAAGCAAAAATCGCCGAGTTCGATTTCGTTTTTGCCGGCCATATGCATAACGGCGTCGTTCCACCCCTTCTAAATGAAATTTGGCGCGGCCGCAAAGGTATTATTACGCCAAGCAAGCACGTTTTCGCAAATCACAACACGCGCTCTGGGCTCTATGAAAATCAGCTCATCGTCCTTGGCGCAGTTACGACTATTCAAAAAGGCGCTAAGCCACTCAGTTTCCTCAATCATGCCTTTCCGGTTAATTACGTAACCGTCGAAACCAGCCACAACGAAGCCGACTCACGCAAACCAGACATTCGCAAAAAATACGAAAATTGGTATAAATAGCAAATTCTACCTACGGTTTGTGGTCTTTTTGCCCGCTGAAATATAAAATCGAGTCATAAAAACTAAATAAGGAGAGTCATGGACTTAAAGAAAATCGGAAAGTTCATCGCCGAAAACCGCAAGAAAGTAGGCCTAAGCCAAGAATCTCTCGCCGAAAAACTCGACGTCAGTAATCGCTCAGTCTCAAAATGGGAACGCGGCATTTGCTTGCCGGAAACAGCTAAGATGCCAGAGCTCTGCAGATTATTCGATATTACTATTAATGATTTATTCAGTGGAGAAATCGTAGACATGAAAAACAATGACAAGAAACTAAACGAAAACCTTCTTGCTCTTGCAAAAGAAAAAGAGCAAAAAGACAAACAGCTTCTCACTCTCGAATGGGTATTAGGCTTCCTCGGTCTCGCCGCCTTCCTTGCAATGGTTTTTATGTGTATTCCAATCGCCGACTCAAATACGCCGCCCGCAGTCGCTATGTTTATCGTGGGCTTCATCATCTTCATGATAGCCGCCTTCTTTGCGCTCAAAATCGAGCAAATTGCAGGCTATTATCAATGTGCCAAATGTGGGCACAAACATGTTCCGACTTTCGGCGCCGTCTTTGTCGCCATGCATTTCGGTCACACACGCCATTTGCGCTGCCCAAAATGCGGTAAAAAATCCTGGCAGAAAAAAGTGCTATAATATACGCAGTGGTCGGCTTAACTAGGACGCCGACCGAGGGATGTTTCACCCGAGACTAATGTCTACGGGTGATTTTTTGAGCTTTGGATTTCCAAAT
>JAHKZT010000028.1 GCA_020626475.1 bacterium | reverse complement strand
GAAGAAATAGCGCCGAAGGAATAGCGCATTGCGCGGCGCATAGCAGTGTATTTGTCTGGGCAATCTTTCTTTTGCTTTTCCTGACGGTAGCGCGTAGAAAGCATAATAGCGTAATCCATGGAGAGTGCCATCTGAAGAATGGCGGCGATTGCGTTAGTAATATGAGAGACGTTTGGGAAAATGATATTGGTCCCCATATTCATCACGACAGCGAGCATGATGGAGATAAAGAAGAGGACTGGTTCGATCCAGGATTTGCTCATGATAAAAAGGATGACGAGCGCGAAGGCGATGGCGAGGAGTGCGACCGGAATCTTGAGAACGTCGCCCTGGAAGGTATGGACCTTGCCGGATTCAGCGATTTCGTACTGCTCTTTGTATTTATCGTGAATGGCACGGTAAGCCTTGGAACATTCTTCAGAATCGGCCGGCGCATCGATAGTGATTTTGTAGCGAGTGTACTGGTCGCGATTGTAGTCATCAGACTCGTCGTAATCGACGGATTTGACGTTCTCGACCTTTTCGATGTCCTCTTTGATAGCCATCTTCTGATCTTCTGGAACGTCGGTAAGCATCATTTCATATTCGGCAGTGTCATTATAATGAAACTCATCGTTCATGATGTTAAGGCCGAGGCTGGTTTCGGAATCGGCCGGCATATAAGAATAGATGTCTTTGTTGATTTTGACCTGGGTGGCGAGGAAGCCGCAAACACCGGTCAAAGCGAGAAAGACAGCAAAAATAACATAGCAATGGTTGACTAGGAAATCTGTTATTTTACGCATACCTAGAGATTATATCTGTTGTACCCCTGTTAGAAAAGGACAAAATTTTGACACCGTGTGCAATTTTTGACATTTTATTGACTCTTTGTGCAAAATGTAGTATAATAACGGCATGGTAAAGTCAACTTACACGCGTGCGACAGCGAAAAATCGCCACAAAATTCAGGAGGCCTTCGCAGAGCTTTTGGCGGAGCGTGGTTCCCTTTCTAATATCACTGTGACGGATTTGGCAGAGCGCGCCGAGATTACACGTGGGACTTTTTATAATTATTACGACAACCTTGCGCAGGTGGGCGCCGAGCTTCAGCATGAGCTCGAGAAGCAGTTGTTTCCGGAGCACGACGACCTCAATTCGATCGAGGCGATTGAGGAATATATTGACGACGTGTTCGTTTTCTTTAAAAGCCAGGAAGGCATCTATAGCGAGTTGCTTTCGAGTGATGCGCCGAATGACTTTTTGACGCAGCTTGAGAACGGCATGAGCAAGCGCGTGTTGGCCGTGTTGCGCGCGAGTGGTGTAAATAACAAAGAGGCTGCAACTGAGCTTTTATTCACGACTAACGGTGCAATTGCAGTTGTGCGCAAGCACTACCGCGGCGAGATTGACTTGTCGCTTGACGAGATCCGCGATTACCTGAAGGCCAAGATTGGCTGGATGTTCCGCAAATACGTCGCTGGCGTATAATTAAAGCATGAAGATTGAATGGCTTGGGCACTCGTGCTTTCTTATTAATAATTCTTTAGTAATTGACCCATATCGCGATGGCTCTGTGCCGGGCTACGCTCCGCTGCGTTTGACCGCTGATAAGGTGATTTGCACGCACGAACATGCCGACCATGCTGGGCGCGAATGCGTCACGCTTTCTGGCAAAGATTGCGGCTTATTGATTTTCGAAGTTGCCAGCTGGCATGACGATCAGCAAGGAGCTTTGCGTGGGCCGAATACTATCTTTATTGTTTCTGACGGTGATGAGAAATTAGTGCACTTGGGCGACCTTGGCCACTTCCCTAACGACGAGCAGCTTGCAGCGATTACTGGCGCCGATTATTTATTAATTCCAGTTGGCGGGTACTATACGATTGACGCCGCGATGGCCGCGAAGATTTGCGAAGCCGCGCAGCCAAAGCAGATTATTCCGATGCACTACCGCTGGGGCGAGCATGGCTATGCCGAGATTGGCGAGCTGGACGCATTTCTTGAAGAGATAAAAAAGACCACGCTTTTTGATCGCGTGGCCATACAAGAATTACAAGGAAATTAGATTCTACTCTGCAAAGACTAGGCCTGCGGAGAGGTCGAGGTCGATAGGACCAGCGTTTTTACCGTCTTTGTAAGTAACAGTGATAAACATCTGCTTGCGGGCGGAGTTGCCGCGGTTGATGTTTTTGTCGATATCGTAAGAAGTGCCGATATAATCTTCGTCATCAAAAGTGATGCGGTAGTCGATTTTATCCGCAACCTTCTCGTCGAGCTTGCTCATGTTGATTTGACTGAGATACTCGGTGACGTTACTGTTGTTTACGATATTAATGACGGCCGCATAGGTGTCGCCTGGCTTTTCGAGGCGAACGGAAAAGTCGATTTCGTCGTTAGTGATAGTCTTGACGCTTGGCGTGACAGAATCTTCGCTCTGAAGATAAGAGCTAGCGTCAAAGCCAACCTTGTGGTGAACTTTGAAGTCGCTAATAGCTGCAGCGGTGTCGTTGCTCACGAGCTGAGCGTAGGCTGCAAAACCGATCGTCATAAAGAGGAGCGCAAAGCCCAAAACACCGACGACGGCATATTGGAGTTGTTTTCGTTTTTGCATTTTTATTTTTCCTTGTTTTACGCAACTAGTTTAGCATAAACTCTTTAATTTGGCAAGAGAAAGCCACCGACGCGAAGCCGGTGGCCAATAGGTTTGATTCTGTGCTTGTCAATAAAAGATGTTCGGGCTCAGTCTTATGCGACCGGACTTGCGCCATTCGTCGAACATTAAGGCAGTAGTGGTATTAATATCCTCGTTCGAGAAATTATAGCGGCTGCCACTCTGTGTCACGAAGGTGAAACCTGTGTTGTCTTCACCAAGAGGCTTACGCTCAATGCGCACGATCGGCGACGTCAGAACTTCGCTTCCGTTAGCGTGCTTGGGGTTGCCATAGATGTAACCATGCACTCTGCAGTCAACGCTAAGATCAATGTCGGTTGCGAGCATTCGCTCGCAGTCAAAGAACGTTACGAGGTTGCGAATAGTGTTAACAGCACCCTCAACGCTGTTGTCTTCCTTCGGGAACATCAGTTCCAATTCTTTAATTAACATAACTTTTCTCCTTTCAATTTCGGGCCAAGAATAAACGAGTGAAAATGGGAAAAATTATCCCCCCCTTTGCAGAATCTAAATGTGCGTTCTGCTCTAAAGCCTAACTATATAATTATATCACACTTACGCTAAAATGTCAATCTATTACGGATATGATATACTATAGATATGTTAGCCGTAAGCTTTTTGCAATGGTGGTATCTACGGGGGTGGATCATCTATTTTGATGGCTTCCGCACGAAGATGCGCGACATGGCAGATTTTTTCTCAATTGGATTATTATTAAGAACGCTATTTCAGCCGTTTCGTCAGATATCGGCGGATGAAACTGGCGAAAAAGGCGGCCTCGAGGGCGCGCTGATTGCCTTCTTCGATCGCTTGCTATCTCGCTTGATTGGCTTTATTGTACGTATTTTTGTAATTCTCGCGGGTATTATCGTGATGACGTTTGAGCTCGTCGCCGGCTTGGTGATTGCTCTGCTCTGGCCATGTATTCCACTTCTGCCGTTTGCTGGTATCGTAGTTTGCACGATGGGGGTGGCGTTCTAATGGCTAAGTTTAATAGTTTCAGTCGCCGCGCAACTGAGGCGCGTGCCGGTAAATTGTTTAATTCTAAGGCAATGAAGGCTACCTTGTGGCTAGCTCTGGTTGCCCTGCTTATATTCGGCGGCTTGTTAGTTTCGCCACTTTATAGCAATTCGATTGGCTGGATTTTGGTCGGCCTAGCAGCATTGCCATTCGAGATTTTAGTTTACGGCAAATACGAGCTCGCAAGCGTGCCAATTGGCAGCGGCAATACGCCGAATGATTTACTTAGCAACGAATGCCTCGCACGCTTGACTACCAAGTCGACGCCACAAGAAGTTGCACAGTGGTATTGGAAGACCCGCAGTGGCGGCTTCCTCGCGATGCGCTATGCGATTACGCCACGCATGATGCAGGCGATTACCGCGCAGATGCCGACCGAAATGGATGCGATTTACGACAAGGCAATCGAGATTCGCGAGAAGACTAATTCTGAGGTGATTTCTGGTGGCGTACTTGCTGTGGCAATTATCGAATGTCATCCGGAGCACGAGCAGATTCTTAAGTCGATGAAGCTCGAGATTTCTGATCTTTATGACGGTCTCAACTGGTTTAACTACTTAAATGACTTAGTACGCGGCCTCAAACTTAAACGCCACACTGGCGGTTTCGCGCGCGATTTAATGTTTGGCTACACGCCATTACTCGATAACTACGCAATTAATATCTCCAAGATTCACGAATCTACGCGTGGCGGCAATGTTTCCGTTTCTCTACATCGCGAGAAGCTAGAACAGATGATCGAGATTTTCTCGAAAGGCGGTCGCCAGAACGTTGCGATTATTGGCCCAGAGGGTTCCGGTCGTGGCACGCTCGTAGACGAGTTCGCATCTGAGATTTTGAATGCCGACAACAAGATTTCTTCGCGCATTAAGTTCCGCCAGATTTTCAAGCTCGACGCTTCAGCTTTGATTTCCGGCGCCGGTGAACGTGGCCAGCTTGAGCGTTTGATGACACGTATTCTTAACGAGACTTTCTATGCCAAGAACGTGATTCTTTGGCTTGATAACGCACAGATGTTCTTTGAGGAAGGCACGGGTTCGGTAGACATTTCGAATATTCTTTTGCCAGTACTCGAAGGCGGCAGACTTCGCATTATCCTCACGATGGACCAGCAGCGCTATCTTGAGATTTCTTCTAAGAAAGCCGCACTCGCAAACGCGCTCAATAAGATTATGATCGAGCCAGCTAGCGAAGAAGAAACCATGAAGGTCCTTCAGGATCGCGTGCCGATTCTTGAATACTCACACAATGTTACTTATACATTTTGGTCTTTGCGCGAAGCTTACCATTTGTCCGAGCGATACGTGCATGACCTCGTGATGCCTGGCCGCGCAATTAACTTGCTTGAGGCTGCAGCGAACTACGCCGAGAATGGTTTCGTAACCGACGCTTCCGTCCAGGCTGCTGTCGAGAAGACCTACGGCGTGAAGATGCAGGCTTCTCAGGATGAGGCTGAGCGCGAGAAATTGCTCAACCTCGAATCGCTCATCCATCAGCGTTTGGTTGGTCAAGATTTGGCCGTTGCAGCAGTTAGCGATGCGCTCCGCCGCTCTGCTGCCGGGGTGCGCAATGAGAATCGCCCAATTGGTACTTTCCTCTTCCTTGGCCCTACTGGCGTAGGTAAGACTGAGCTCGCAAAGGCAATTTCCGAGGTTTATTTCAAGGGCGAAGGCGAGATTGTTCGTATCGATTTGAACGAATATGTTTCTGCCGATGATGTCCAGCGTTTGATTGCTGATGGCGCCACAGACGAGTTAAGTTTGACCGCGCAAGTCATGAAGCATCCATTTTCTGTCGTGCTTCTTGATGAGATTGAAAAGGCACATCCGCTCGTTCTTACAACTTTACTTCAGTTACTCGACGAAGGTATTTTGCGCGACGTAAAGAACCGCGAGGTTAGCTTCCGCGACACGATTATCGTGGCAACGTCTAACGCTGGCGCAAACAAGATTCGCGAGTATATCGACCAAGGCATGGATATGTCGCTCATCAAGGAACAACTCACGAATGATTTGATTGCTAGCGGCGAGTTTAAGCCAGAATTCCTCAACCGTTTTGACGAAATCTGCGTCTTCCAGCCACTCGACAAGGAAGCGCTGCTTACGATTGTTAATCTTATTATTGCGGGCGTCAACAAGACGCTTGAGCCACGCAAGATTTCCGTCACGCTCGAACCAGAAGCCAAAGCTTTGCTTGTTGAGCGCGGCTATGACCCGAAGCTCGGCGCACGCCCAATGCGTCGCATTGTTTCAAAGACCGTCGAGAATATCGTGGCACGCTCGGTGCTCGCCGGTGCTACTGATTCTGGCGACACGATTGCAATTAATGAAGATATGATTAGGGCGGCGCTATAAGGCTTCGCCTTCAAACTTTTCGAAGGAAAATTTGACAAGAGAGTTGGCTTTGAGCTTTTTCTAGCTTATCACAACCAGATTGAGCTTGCCGCTGAGCCTTAAACGGATTCGTCAAGCTAGGAAGTTTGTTCCCGAATTGGAAAATAATTCTAGACTAAGCTGGCGGAGCCATCTTGAATATTTTTCCGATACGGAAACGAAGATTATAGTGCACCAAAAAAACAACGGAGACTAGCGGACCACCTTATTACACAAAAAGACCACCTCTCTAGGTGGTCTTTTTGAAAGCCGCAGCTATTCTTATTTGTCGACTACTTCGCCTTCGACAGCGCCGTCGTCGTTTTTCTTGTCATCGGACTTGTCGTCAGATTTCTTCGCATCCTCGGAAGCAGCCTGGTATATCTTTGCACCGATTGGCATGATTTTATCATTGAGCTCCTTGGTTGCAGCTTCGAGGGCATCCTTGTCGTCAGACTTGCTTTCAAGAACTTCCTTTGCATCTTTGACTGCGCTCTTGATAGCTTCTTTGTCTTCGTCGGAAATCTTATCCTTATATTCATCCGGCATCTTTTCTGCCTGATAAATAGTATTCTCAAGAATGTTCTTGGCTTCGATAGCCTCTTTCTTCTTCTTATCCTCTTCGGCATGAGCCTCAGCGTCGCGCTGAGCTTTTTCAATATCTTCCTTGCTCATGTTACCAGAGTTCTGAATAGTAATGCTCTGCTCTTTGCCAGTGCCCTTATCCTTTGCGGTAACGTTCAAGATACCGTTAGCGTCGAGGTTGAAGGTAACCTCAATCTGCGGGATGCCACGTGGAGCTGGTGCGATGCCGTCGAGAATGAAGCGGCCGAGGGACTTGTTGTCGGCAGCCATCTCGCGCTCACCCTGAAGGACATGAATCTCAACCTGTGGCTGATTATCTGCAGCGGTCGAGAAGACCTGAGATTTGCTGGTTGGAATAGTAGTATTGCGATCGATAAGTGGAGTGCGAACACCGCCCATAGTCTCAATACCGAGGGTAAGTGGAGTGACATCGAGAAGGAGAACATCCTTAACGTCGCCAGCGAGAACGCCGCCCTGAATTGCAGCACCAACTGCAACGACCTCGTCCGGGTTGACGCCCTGCATTGGATCCTTGCCGAAGAACTTCTTTACGCGTTCGACGACAGCTGGCATACGAGTCATACCACCAACCATAACAACCTCTGCGATATCGCTTGGCTTGAGGTCAGCATCTTTCAAAGCACGTTCAACTGGGCCATCGAGCTTTGCGAGCAATGGCTCAACGAGCTCTTCGAGCTTTGCGCGGGTGAGCGTGAGCTCAAGGTGCTTAGGGCCGTTTTCATCAGCAGTAATGTATGGAAGATTGATTTCAACTTCCGTAGCAGAGCTGAGCTCTTTCTTTGCCTTCTCTGCCTCGTCCTTAATGCGCTGCATCGCAGCTGGATCCTTGCGGAGGTCAACGCTGTTCTCTTTTTCGAATTCGCCAAGGATATAATCAACAATCTTGTTATCGAAATCTTCACCGCCGAGGTGAGTATCGCCATTCGTAGACTTTACTTCAAAGACGCCGTCACCAAGTTCGAGGACAGAAACATCGAAAGTACCACCACCAAGGTCGAAGACGACGATCTTTTGGTCTTCGTTCTTTTCGAGACCGTAAGCAAGCGCTGCTGCGGTAGGCTCGTTAATAATACGGCGAACTTCGAGACCAGCGATTTTACCAGCATCCTTAGTTGCCTGGCGCTGAGAATCGTCGAAGTAAGCTGGAACAGTAATGATAGCCTCAGTAACTTTCTCACCAAGGAAAGCCTCTGCATCAGCCTTAATCTTGGAAAGAATCATTGCGGAAACTTCTTCTGGAGTGTATTCTTTGCCGCCAAATTCGACTGCGACGCCATCGCCTTTCTTTACAATCTTGTATGGAGCATTCTTTTTGTCGTTCTCTACTTCTTTATCGGAGAATTTGCGACCGATAAGACGCTTAATACCATAGATAGTATTCTCTGGGTTAGTAACGCGCTGACGCTGTGCTACCTTACCGACGAGGCGATCGCCCTTCTTGGTGATAGCAACGACGGAAGGCGTGGTGCGGTCACCTTCACTGTTTGTAATAACCTCTGGCTTACCAGCGACCATATAGGCGAATGCCGAGTTGGTCGTACCAAGGTCAATACCGATAA
>JAHKZT010000027.1 GCA_020626475.1 bacterium | reverse complement strand
ATCAGGATGAACGAGAACGGTTAATTCGTATTCTCTCATGAACACTCCTTTGGTTAAAGCAGAAGCATGTTATTCTCTCTGTAGAGTCACCTTCTGCTGAGCTAATATTGGAATAATGATACCACAATCAGAGGTGGAAATCAATCATAAACAGGAAGATCATCCGGAAATGGATCGTCGTCGTAATCCTCGCCAAAATCATCCGCCCCAAAATCACTGCCAAAATCCGTCAATGCCGACGAGCCGCCATACGGATTGTAGCCCAAATCCTGCAAAAATCTTGATGGGAAGTTGTAATTTCTCCCGCCAAACATAAAGCGCGAATTCGCATAGGTCAAAAACAATTCTTGCATTGCTCGCGTCATCCCGACATAAGCTAAGCGACGCTCTTCTTCCACGTCCTCTACCGACTCATCCATCGATCGTACGTGCGGCAACAAGCCTTCTTCTAGACCAACCAAGAAGACAACCGGAAACTCCAAACCTTTTGCCGCATGAAGCGTCATCAGAGTTACCGCATCTTCACCCGCACTCTCATCAGCCGACGACATCAAAGCTGCATCCGCAAGAAACTCATCCAGGGTCTCATACTGCCCCGCTTCGCCCACGAGCACCGTCAAGTTCTCATTGCGCTCTTCCGCTTTTAGCTTATCGCCATCATTCAAATAACCTCGATAATCAATCTTGCGCAACAAATCCTCAATTATCTCTGCCGGCGCCACGCCTGCCGCATTTTGCTCACGCAAGTGCGCCAACACATCAACAAATTTCTCATAAGCATTACGCGTCTTTGCCGTTAGCCCCTCAAGATCGCCAGACAAAATCTTCTGAATAGACTTCTCGCCAATTCCACGCGCTGGCACATTAATTATGCGCGTCAATGAAATAATATCGCGCGGATTCACAATCAAATGTAAATATGCCACGATATCGCGAATCTCTTTACGATCATAGAAACGTACCCCACCAACGAGCTTGTACGGAATCCTATAGTCCATGAACGCACGCTCAAAAGCCTGCGACTGTGCATTCGTGCGATACAAAACTGCGAAATCAGACAGCGGGCGACGCATTTTGCGAATCGTCGAAGCGACCCATTTTGCCTCATCCTGTTCGTCGCGCGCCTGCTGAATCGTAATCGGCGCACCTTTCCCCGCCTTCGTAAACAACTCCTTATCGCTACGTTGAGTATTTTTTGTAATCACTTTTTGCGCTGCGTCCAAAATATTCTGCGTCGAACGGTAATTTTGCTCGAGTTTGATTACTTTCGCTCCAGGAAAATCACGTTCAAAGTTCAAAATATTCGTAAAATCCGCCCCACGCCAGGAATAAATCGACTGCCAGTCATCACCAACACAACAAATATTACGCTCCTCATTAACCAACAACTTCACTATCTGATACTGAATACGGTTCGTGTCCTGATACTCGTCGATTAGGATGTGTTTAAAGCGATTTTGCCATTTATCGCGAATATCTTTACGCTCGCGCAATAAACGCGCCACATAAAGCAACAAATCATCAAAATCAACCGCGTCCGCCTTTTTGCGCATATCTTCGTAGCGCTCATAGACGCGCGCCATCTGCTGCTGATTTGAATAATATGCGTCCGCCAGCATCTCATCTGGCATACGACCTTCATTCTTTGCCTTCGAAATATAGGCCTCAACCGCTTTCGGTTTCACATTCTTATCGTTAATCTGCAACTCTTTCATCGCGCGCTTAATTAGCGCCAAACGGTCGTCAGTATCATAAATCACGAAACTCTTATCAAGACCGACATTCTCCGCCTCGATGCGTAGAATTTTTACACAAATCGAGTGAAAAGTCCCCATCCAAGGCATAAAGCTAAAAGAATTTTCGCGCCCCAGCAGATATGCCAAGCGCTCACGCATCTCACGCGCCGCCTTATTCGTAAAAGTCAGCGCCAAAATCTCATGCGGCAGTACTCCACCCTCAATCAACGCCGCTATTCTATGCGTCAAAGTTTTTGTTTTGCCAGAGCCTGCGCCCGCCAAAATCAATACTGGTCCAGACACCGTCCGAACAGCTTCTTGTTGCGCGGAATTCAAACCCTCCAAAACATTGGCCATGCATCTATTTTACCACCAAAAAGAGGCGCCAATACACGCCTCTTCTTATAAAGACCTACTTCACTACACTTTCATTGCCTTTAGAGTCATAGCATTTTTCGCCAGCATAAGCCTCTTTCAGCTCGGCAGTATTAAACTCTTGGCAATACGGCCCCGCTTGTCTCGACGTAAAGTACGTCCAATTCTCGTCACCCTTTTTACGATAGAATGAAGCCACTGCATCTTCTTCCTCAGCCTCAACTCTCTCATATTTACCATTCGACGATGTCGCTATATCCTTCGCATCTACTCCAAGATAGCCAACATCTTTATTCTCTTTTTTCTTATACGCTTCGGCTAACTTGAGTATCAACTCTTTATTTTCGGCAGAAATCCATCCTTCATCCGCACACGCAAAGTCAAAACCATAATATGTCGAGGCATGACAGTAAATATTACCGCCCTTATACCACGCATATGAATCAGGCTCATTACCCCAGTTCAAAAGCCCAGCAGGTTCTTCGATTTTCTTAATGCCATATTTAGACAAAACCTTAGAGATCCCTGCTAAAATTTTTGTTTTAGCACTCAGAATATTCTTTTGAACCCCTTCTAATCCTTCGCCTCCAGAGATAAGACCGTACGAATGATTTGATGGTGCAGTTATGCCATCGCCAATCGGAAATGCGAAACCAGTATCATATACCTTAATTGCCTCGTAATGTCCATAATCGCCCGCTGTTGCAGTCCTGAACGCTTCGGCGGCTTCTGTCACAATGGCAAGAATCTTCTTTTCTGAATCAGTATCGCTTCTATCCTTGGAGTCAACAACAACTTCTTTATCGCTCTTCGCGCCGTTACTTGTCTTATCATTGCCCTTTTGCATTAGAGTAATCGCCAAACAAACGCCAAGTGCCACCGCAATCAGCGCAAACAAAATCGTCGATACGAGCAAGCCCTTGCTGCTCTTTCTCTTATATACGACCGACGGTCGAGCCTCTATTGACCCCTGCTCAAACTCCCCTCGTTCCATTTCCTAATCTCCTATTAAGCTTTAGCGTTATTATATACCAAAAAGCCCCGGATAGACTCGGGGCTTTCGGCAACACAATCAGTCTATTGTTTCTTCAAGAAATCTTTAAGCTCAGCAAGCTTAATCTTTTGCTCGGAGTCACGTAGGCGAACAGAAACTTCACCGGCTTCTACATCCTTTGGACCGACAATCAAAACAACAGGAATCTTCATCTTAGTTGCTTCACGAATCTTCTTGCCGAGACTCTCATTGCGGCCATCAATCGCCATACGGAGCTTATTGTGCTCTACTGGAATATCTAGCTCAAAATCAGCTAACTCAGCCTTGATCTTCTCAACGTATTCATTTACGGAATCGTTGACCGTCAAGATACGAAGCTGTTCTGGTGCCATCCAGAATGGGAACCAGCCGGCCGTATGCTCAATGAGAACGCTCATGAAGCGCTCAATCGAACCGACCAACGCACAGTGAACCATTACAGGTGTCTTCTTACTACCGTCAACATCGGTATATTCGAGACCGAAGCGCGTCGGCGTTGCATAATCTAGCTGAACCGTCGCAACCTGCCATTCGCGACCCAAAGCGTCCGTTGCCATGAAGTCCATCTTTGGACCATACATTGCAGCCTCACCGATACCGATATAATACTCAATCTTATACTTATCGGCCATCGCCTGAATTGCACTCTGCGCCTTCTCCCACATCTCTGGCGTACCAGTGTAGCCATCGCCATCATCGCGGAAGCTCAAGCGAAGCTTCAAATCCATACCAATGCGCTCATACAAATCCTGCGCAGACTCAATCAACTCACCAAAGATATCACCAATCTGATCCTCGGTACAAAATACGTGCGAATCATCCTGCGTAATTGCGCGCACGCGGCTCAAACCGCCAAGCTCACCTTTGCGTTCGTCACGATAAACCATCGTCGTCTCTAGATATTTAATCGGCAAATCCTTGTAAGAACGTGGCTGCGAAGCATAAATCTGCGAATGATGCGGGCAGTTTACTGGCTTCAAAGCGAGATGATCGCCGGATTCTTGGCTTGTAAACTGAAGCATCTCTGGGAATTTCTCGTAGTGACCAGAAGTTTTATAGAGGTCAGCCAAAGCAATATGAGGAATACAAACCTTCTGATAGCCGCGCTTTACACGATAGCTCTGCGCAAAATCATTCAAAATATTGCGCAAAACCGTACCACGAGGAGTAAACATTGGCAAACCAGAGCCAACCAAATCCGAAAAACAGAACAAATCTAGCTCACGACCAAGCTTGCGATGGTCGCGCTGCTTTGCTTCCTCTTGTTTCTCTTCATACTCATCTAGCTCTTCTTGAGTTTCGAATGCAAGACCATAAATACGCGTAAGCATCTCACGTTTTTCGTCGCCACGCCAGTATGCACCAGCCACTTTCTCGAGCTTAAACGCACCAACTTTACCAGTATCTTCAACATGAGGCCCACGGCACAAATCCGTAAAATCACCGAGCGTATAGAACGAAATAACTTCATCCTCCGGCAAATCATTAATGATCTCGGTCTTATACTTCTGACCATTCTCTTCTGCCCACTTCAAAGCCTCAGCACGAGACTTCTCTTCGCGAACAAGCGGAAGCTTCTGCGCAATAATTTTGCGCATCTCTTTTTCAATCTTGCCGAAGTTGTCTTCGGAGATCTTCATATCGCCAAAATCGATATCGTAATAGAAACCATTATCAATCGCCGGGCCAATTCCAAACTGAATTATTGTTGTGTCAGAATACAAATTCTTAATCGCCGCGGCCATGATATGGCTGAGCGTATGACGCATTTTCATAACATTTGATTCTTCTGACATCGCTGCCCTTTCTTGATTAATTTTTACCCCATTATTTTACCACTCTCCACCCCCGTTGGCAAACCATATCGCTCAACCTTGACTTTTACACCATTCTGTACTATAATAGACGTATGCTCGCCTAGCGAGTAAATTTTTCTGCGTCGCATTAGCGCAGTGATCTTTTACATTCTTGAAAGGAGGATACTCTTATGAAGTATTCCGCAACGTTTAACCCGTCAACCTGTATCGAGCTTGCAAATATTATCTGCAGACTCAACCCAGTAGAACTCGTAACCCCTTCTAACGCGAGCGAAGAAAAGGAGCGCTGGATTAAAATCGCCAAGAATGGCTTCTATATTAATCCGTACTTCTCCTACGATCGCGAAGCGCTGAAGGCCGTTGCAAATTACAGTCACGACCTGAAAAAGTACAGAGCCCAGCTGAAGGCTAGCTTAGCCCCAGAGACTCCAGTCGAAGACGTTATCGCCGAGATTCTCTATAGCCGCATCGATAGCGCAATCGCTTGCACCGAGCTCGCCGCCAGCATTCTGCTCAGCGACGACAAAGCAACAAGCGAGCTCTGCCTTAGACTCTACGGTTGCCCTAGTAACACTCAGGCCATTAAAGCCTATCAGATGGTAGCGAAAGAGATTGAGCCAGAAGTAATAGCATCACGCTTTACGGAGGCCGAGCAGAAAAAGCTCAAATCTCTCAGCTTTGACGCCGAGCAAATCGGCTATTGGTTCACAGAAGTAATCAATAAGTACGGTTTCGAAGGCTGGTTCGTCGAGATAGATGATAAGTATACATCAATAGACGTACGCGATAAAAATCTATCAGGAAAGCCCGTCGTAGGCATTCCGTCCGACAAAACAGTCGACGGACTCAAGCTCCTCGAATTAGTTGGGCACGAGATCGAATCACATCTACGTGGAAGCGCAAACTGCCGAGCAATTCTCGTCTCCGCCCTTGGAGCAGATTCGCCGCTCGCGCCACTCTTCAGCATCATCGCTAAAAGCGACAACGAACTCTTCTACGAAGGTGTTGCCAAGCTTAGCGATGTCAATGTTAATGGTTCAAGTGCACTTCCTCTTCCCTACGCAACAATCGCTTGTGATCAGGCGCGCCGCGGCGCAAACTTCGCAAATATCGCGGAGATTATCAGAGGAATGCGTTCCGACATGGGGCAAAAAGAAGACGCAGCCATCAAAGGCGCTTGGACTACCACCTATCGCATCATGCGCGGCAGCACAAATCCGAGCGTCGGCGGTTATAGTTTCACGAAAGACTATATCTATATGTGCGGCTATAATGTTGCAAAGCAGACTGATCCAAAGTTGTACGATTACTCATCTATGACAATCGAGGAAATTCAGTCGATTGCGGATACCTTCGACATAAGCGAACCCGCGCATTACAACCTCGATGCCGTAGGCTGGCTCAAAGAGCAACTCCTAACAATGGTGGCAGAAAAATAATGCCACCCGAGCCTGGACTTCCGTCCGGGCTCTTTTTGTGATATAATCTCAGACATGGGTTGTTAGCTCAGCTGGCTAGAGCACCTCGTTTACACCGAGGGGGTCGGGGGTTCGAATCCCTCACAACCCACCACATCAAGCCTTCGGGCTTATTTTTTATTTCCCCAAATCTGCATTTTCTCCATTCATTATCTTATTGACAAGCGCCTCAGCTTGCTCTGGTGTTCTCCTATTGATTGTAATGATACTGGCAATCATTGCCGAGCGTATCTCGTCGTCGGTCCTATTAGGGAAATTTTGCTTCATAGATAGATATATCATTTTATTATTCGCGATAATCGCCTCGTCCGGCATCTGCATATCTTGCTACATCATATCATTAACCAAGGCGGCTCTATCTTGAGCCAGTTTCATGCGTAGTGCTTCAGCTTGATCTATACTCTGTTGATCGTTTTGCATATTATTCTCCTATTCTGCTTTTACTAATACATCATTAACTTTTTTATAAACTCGTTTCTCGTTTATTGCCATTTTCCTTTCCATTTCGTCGCCCAAATCGTAACCGAGCAATTCCGCTAAGCCATAGAGGTAGATTGCCACATCAGCAAGCTCCTCGCCTAATTCCTTCTTCCCTAGCTTCTTTAGCCAAGCCTCATAAGCCTCGCCAACTTCCCCATAAAGCAAACAAAATTCCTGCTCGATATTCGTCAAGTTAAAATGATGCTTCACCTTATTCTCATATATACGTTTCTGCAAATCTTTCGATGTCATAGCTCTATTATACCCCGTTGCAGAAACACGCAAAAAATGCTATAATATACATCTATAAGGAGGTGGGCTTATGCACTTTAATTCTATTCTTTTTAGTGATTTTGATTACACCCTGTGCGAACATGGCAGTCCCGAAGTTTTTACTGACAACCTTGAAGCTATCAAACAATGGCGTCAAGCCAACAATTGCTTCGTAATAGCAACCGGTAGAGGCGAAGAAAGTCTTGTCTCCGTTTGGCCCGACTGCTACCAATACTGTGACTTTCTCATTTTCTGCGACGGCAGTATCGTCAAGGATCGTCGCGGCAAAATAGTATATATCGACAGATTCGGAAAGGAACTCGCAAGAAAACTAGTCGGCGCATTGCATTCAATAAAATATGCCGACGATTATGCTTTTATCTGTTTTAGCGACGAAAAGGAATCGCCCCTGATTGAGGCGAGCACTTGCAAAATCCGTCTCTGGTTCAACGACCTAATCGACTGCGTCGCCGCCGAGCAAGTACTAAGGTCAAGTTTTCACGACGAAATTGCCGCTATAACTTATCGCAATGCCGCATTCAACGATGACGCAAGACTCCCCTGGGTTAGCAACTCTATGCGACACATCATAGAGGTCACTCGTGCCGGCACTGATAAGTCGACTGGCGCCAAAAAGCTACTCGATACCATCGGAGTCCATGACCCCAAACGCATTATCGCAATTGGCGACGACAAAAACGATATTCCGATGATTGAAAGCTTTAACGGCTACGTCGTCGAAAATGGTAACCCCGAAGTCGTAAAAACCGTTCTCGCACATCGCAGAGTACCACATCTGCACAATCTAATCACTAAAAAACTCTCGCCTTAAAGGGCGGGAGTTTTTTCTTGACAAAACATAAGCACTTTGCTACAAATAGATTAAACAGGTCAAAAAATACACATTGGGAGACAAAAATATACACAAGAGCAAATATGTCATATCTACCGCTATTTTGGTAGCTTCAAGTATTGCCCCACTCGCAAGCGCAGCGAGCTACAGCGATACAGTCGCGCCGTTCAATGTTACTTCTGACGACGAAATAACGCTAAGCAACGCTACCGTCGATGCCAGAAACTCAAAGCAGCTCGCCGGTATCACAATTCAGCCTGGCGCCACCCTCACCCTAAACCTCGAGGGCGACAACTACATTT
>JAHKZT010000265.1 GCA_020626475.1 bacterium | reverse complement strand
TTTTTGAACCGTCCGAATGGATTGGGGCGCTGGGATGCGCTAGTATTGCTTGCGCTGTTTGGTGTGTTTATGGCGTATATCTTCTTTGCGGTGCATGTACGCAAGGTGAAGCGAGGACGTTTGCCGAAAACGAAGTATACGATTGGTCAGTCGTTGATTTATATTGTTTTGAGTATTATTACAATTGTTCTGGCGGCGGATATTGTCGTGGACAATGCGGCGGAATTTGCAGGCGCAATTGGCATTTCGCAGAAGATAATAGCGATGACGGTCATTGTGATTGGCACGTCTTTACCTGAG
>JAHKZT010000264.1 GCA_020626475.1 bacterium | reverse complement strand
CGATGAAACAGATTTCTGCAGCAGAGATTCTTGATATGACGATGTCTGGTACGTCAGCGACATTACTTGCTCGTCGTTGGGAGTCAGCATTACTCGTTAATGTTGATAACGATACGCTTCGTCGTGTGCTAGCCGATCCGCGCGCTCTTGATGCGATTATGAGTATTGAGGGTTTCCGTGCGCTCGGCAGTAATACGCTCGAAACTGTGATTAATAAATCTGAAAAGGTAAAACAGGCGAAGGCGGAGACGAAACCGCGAACGAAAGTTGAGGATGAAGAGCTATCAAAGGAAGAGAAAGAGTATAAG
>JAHKZT010000263.1 GCA_020626475.1 bacterium | reverse complement strand
TATTTCGATAGCCATAAAACTGGTGTTCTCTATACGGCCAACGATGTTTATGATATTAAGATTATCTCAGCCGCTCGCCCAAACGTCTCTACAACCCAGATATACAACATTCCTCATGTCAGAGGCTCAGACTTCGCTCAAATCTATTCTATCCTGCAAGGCGATATTGTTAAAGAAAGAGACGTTGGAAAGGACTGGTCTTCGGGAGATAAGCTCCTGCTATTATCCACCTGCGATAAAGATTCTAATCACTATAGGGACGTCATATTAACAAAACTAACAAAAAGGAATCACGATGAAAAATAACTTCAAAGACAT
>JAHKZT010000262.1 GCA_020626475.1 bacterium | reverse complement strand
TTTGACGAATTGCCGGTTGGGCCGGCGCCTTTGATTTTAAGAACGTCGTTTTGACCATTGCGTCCGAGGTTGAGGGTAGCATCGCTAACGTTGATTTTGCCAGCGTCTACATTAAAAGTAAGGGAGTGACCGTTGCCGATAATAGTTACTATATTTTTATTGTCGATTTGTTGACTGTTAATTGCGGTAGTAATATTGATATCGTCTGTAAGAGTAATCGTAAACTCGCTGTTTGTCGATTGATGCATTGTTGCGAGAGCGGTATACCAATCCTCCTGCGTACCTACGTTAATATTAGTCGCATCAGCATAGGCGGCCG
>JAHKZT010000261.1 GCA_020626475.1 bacterium | reverse complement strand
TTGATGGTCATGTAGCTCAGTTGGTAGAGCAGCGGCCTGAAGAGCCGCGTGTCGCTGGTTCAAGTCCAGCCGTGACCACCATTTTTTATTGTCCCGGATTTTGCTGATTTTGATTATCGTATGTGGTGCTTTCGTCTTGTGCTATAGGGTATGTCGGGTTTAAATTAGTAGTCTTCTTTGATTTTGAAATGAGCGCAATTACGGCGATAATAATTGCTATAAATAACAGTCCGCCAGTTGTTGCTAAGATTATTGGCAGTAAATTTGTTTCTTTGTCGTTTTCAGGCTCAGTTGTTTTTGGCAATAAATCTGTTTCTTTG
>JAHKZT010000260.1 GCA_020626475.1 bacterium | reverse complement strand
GAGACCCCGTATATGCATCTAATGTCCATATTTGTAATAGCGATTTGTCGAAATGTGATGGTGATATTGGTATTTCTTATGGCTCGGGCTGGTCTAACCAATACCGCTCCAATGCGGATGCGAGTATGACGAATCTTGGCTGGGGCTGGGATCTTCTTCGTGCTTCAGCAAGCAATTATACTGATTGGGATGGATGGACCTATCCAGAAGGGGTTGCAAAGATAACTATCGATGGCGCAAGACTTATCAGCGAAGTTGGTATTACAGAGCGAACCGGATATGGCGAAATCACATTGACACTGTATCGCGGCTTTAATAATGGT
>JAHKZT010000026.1 GCA_020626475.1 bacterium | reverse complement strand
ATGTACGTGATCGTCGTTATGAAATGGGTGTTTTGCTTTCGCTTGGCGCGCATAAACGCAATGTCGTTGCGCAAATCGCAACGGAACTTGTAATTGTTGGCACGCTAGGTTTTGCGCTTGCGTCGGTTTCTGGAACATTCCTAGCGAAATCTATGGGCCAGAGTATTATTGATTCGCAGACGGCATCATCACAACAACAGTCGGAGCGTAATTTCGGCAGACCTGGCGCACAGATGAGCGGCCAAGGTGGCATGTCGAGCAGTTCAGATGTTCAGCAGCAAAAAGATAATGACGCGAAGAATATGAAGCAGATGATGATGGCGGGTAGAGAAACGAAAGTTGAACTTGATATTAATGCTACGCCGGTAGACTTCTTGCTGCTATTTGCGACGGGGTATTTGGTGATTATTTTGGCATTAATATTGCCGTCGGTAAACATTATGCGCTATCAGCCGAAAGAGATATTGGCGGGAAAGGAGTAGAGTGATGAAAAAGAATATTTTGGAAGTAGTAGATCTTGAATATACCTATCGAAACCCTGCCGGCGATCAGAAAGTGTTAAAAGGGATAAATGCGAAGTTTGAACCTGGAAAGATGTATGCAATTGTTGGTGAAAGCGGTTCGGGTAAAACGACCTTTTTGTCACTATTATCGGCGCTAGATAAGATTCAGGACGGCGATATCCAGTATGGCGGGAAAAGTATTCGTGAGATTGGCAGTTCGGAATTTCGCCTAAAATACGTAAACATTGTTTTTCAGTCTTATAACCTAATCAAGTACATGACGGCACGTGAGAATGTTCAGGTGGCGATTGACTTTGACGAACGCAAAGTTGACCCGGACAAATATTTGAAACAGGTCGGCTTAACGGAAGAAGAGGGCGGTCGTTTAATCGGAAAATTGTCTGGTGGGCAACAGCAACGCGTGGCGATTGCGCGTGCGATTGCATCGAATTCGCCGATTATTGTGGCCGATGAGCCAACGGGCAATTTGGATGAAGATACGGAAGAGAAGATTATTGATATCTTTCGCGAGTTGGCGCATGAACAGAAGAAAATCGTGATTATCGTAACGCACTCAAAGCGTGTTGCGGAGCATGCCGATAAAGTATTGCATCTGCGTCGCGGTAAGCTGGATTAATTTGACAGCATAAGCGTTTTCTGGTAGTATGGCTGTAAATTAGGCCTTAAAAATAGAAAGAAAACGAAATGGATGACGATCAATTTCAAGGAAATTTGAACGTTCAGGGTGGGAATCCTGAACAGGATGCTCCAGTAGAGGAGCAGGCGGACGAGGCTCAGGCGCCAGCTGAGCCAGAATCTGAAATGTCTCGTAGAATGAATGAGATACTTGGCAGTTTTGATGACGGCGTCGCAACCGCTGATGCGATCTCTTCTGGCAATGGAAAAGTCGTGCAGGGGACAGCGATTCGTGCCGATGCGCCACGTCCTGACTTTGCACGGAAGCCAGCTGCGCAGCCGGTTCAGGCTGATGTGACGGTCGCAACAGAGGGCGCTTATGATACTACTGGTGGAGCAATGCCAGAGGCTACTCCTGCTGCGCAGCCGGAATTTCAGGCGGCTCCAGCAACTAATGCTATGCCGGATTTGACGGGCACGCCTCGCTCTAGCATTGAGCAGGCTGCGGCAGAACAAGCAGCACGCGATGCAGTTGCGGCGGCAGAACGTAAAAAGATTGATCCGAAGATTCTGATTGGGATTATTGCCGCTGTGGTGATAATTGCTGTTGCGGCAACCGTTATTCTAATCAATGTTAACGGCAAAAAAGATACGAAGAAGAGTAATACTGGCAACAGCCAAGTTGTTGAAGATGAGCCGGAAGAGGAGCCGACGGTTGAAATGCAGAGGATTGGTACGGAAAACCATGGCTATGTTTCTATTCCGAAGGACTGGGAGCGTTCGCTTGAAGAGAAAGTTACGGCTGGCGGCGGTTACGGTTACAGCGATACTGCAAAGAAGAACTATGTGATTATCAATTCTGCCGCAATCGGTGGAACTATGACGGCACAGAACTTTGCAAATGGTCAGCTCAGTAATGCAAAGAGCGCTAATATGGCACAGCCTCAGATGATTACCGAGAAGCACGGTAGTTACGATATGTATAAAGTCTTCTACTATGATTCAGAGACGAAGATGTGGACCTTTAAATATGTTTTCGAGGCAGAAGACGGTAGAGTGCACTACATTCAGGTGATTACCGATACGAATACATCTTCTCTCATCAGCTCTGTACCGGATTCTTGGTCAGTCAATCAGAACAGCGAAGGTTCGAAGAAGACTGAAGAGAAGACCGAGGAGAAAACCGAAGAAAAGACCGAGGAGAAAACTGAGGAGAAAACCGAGGAATCAACTGAGGATGCGGCAAAAAACTGAAGACAGTTCAGCTGCAACTGAAACAGAAAAGACTACAGAATAGTAGCAAAGGAGTCACGGTGAACGGCCGTGGCTTTTTTATGGTAAAATAACAGATATGAGTTTACAAATTGGAATTGTTGGTTTGGCAAATGTAGGTAAGAGCACGCTTTTTAATGCGCTAACTAATGCTGGTGCGCTTGCGGCAAATTATCCTTTTGCGACAATTGAGCCAAATACGGGCATTGTCGGCGTTCCGGATGAGCGCTTAAATGTTCTGGCGAAGATGTATGAATCTGATAAGGTTGTTCCGGCGACGGTTGAGTTTGTCGACATCGCTGGTTTGATTGCTGGCGCATCGAAGGGTGAAGGTTTGGGTAATAAGTTCTTGGCAAATATTCGCGAATGTAAAGTTATTTGTCATGTCGTGCGTGTTTTTGCGGATGCAAATGTGACGCATGTCGCTGGTGGCCCGGATCCAAAACGCGATATCGAGACAGTAGAGACTGAGCTTGCTTTAGCTGACATTGAGACTCTCGAAAAAACACTACCGAAGATGCAAAAAGAAGCGCGCGGTGGAGATAAAGAAGCTGCAAAACGTGTAGAGCAGGCGACAAAAGCGCTTGAGGTATTAAAGTCTGGCGAGATGCATGTTGAACCAGTTGATGGTCTGGATTTACTTTCGAGCAAACCGGTATTTTATATGTTTAATATGGATGAAGCGGAATTAGCAGACGAGACGAAACGCTCCGAGCTTGCTGCAATCGTAGCTCCACGAAAGTGCGTCTTCGTTAATGCTAAGCTCGAATCTGAGATGGTAGATATGGCGCCAGAAGAGAAGAAAGAATTTCTCGACAGCTATGGAATTGCCGAGGATGGCTTAAGCCAGCTGGTTCATGTCGCTTACGATACGCTTGGGCTTCAAAGTTATTTGACGGCAGGAAAGAAGGAGACGCGTGCTTGGACAATTCCGCAGGGTGCAACTGCGCCAGAGGCGGCAGGCGTTATTCATACTGATTTTCAACGCGGTTTTATTGCGGCAACGATTTGTTCTTATGATGACTTGGTACGTCTTGGCTCCGAAAAAGCAGTGCGTGAGGCTGGTTTGATGCGTACTGAGGGCAAAGATTACGTTATGCGTGATGGCGACGTGGTCGAATTTAAATTTAATGTGTAAAAATATTTGCGATTATTTTAGTGCTTATGCTATAATTTTGGTATGAGTCTAGGTTATGGGGTGGGCGACTTCTTCGCCTTAGATATAGGATCGGATGCATTAAGGATGATAGAATTGTCCGGCAATGCTCAGCATGGTTGGATTTTGCAGCGTTTTGCGTATGTTCCGGTTAGCCGTCAGATTTTGCAGGATGGCAGCGACGCTGGTAAGCGTCGTCTCGGTGAGACGATTGTTCAGGCGGCAGAGCAGGCTGGTATTAAGACAAAAAATATTGCGCTTGGCCTTCCTTCGAATAAGACATTTACGACGATTGTAGAAGTTACTACGCAGGATAAGAAATCGATTGAAAAGGTTATTAAGTATCATATCGATCAGTATATTCCGATGCCAGTTGAGGATGCGAAGGTCGACTTCGTGATTCTTGGCCCTAGCCCAAATGACCCAGCAGTTACTGAGGTGCTGCTTTCTTGTACGTCGATTAAGTATGCAGAAGAGCGCATGGAAGGCGTCGAGAGCTTTGGTTTCAATTTGATTGCTCAAGAGCCGGAACCAATTGCGATGTCTCGCTCGCTAACTCCTCCAGGACTTAATGATGCGCGTTTGATTATTGATTTCGGTGAGGATTCTACTGATCTCTCGATGGTCTATGGCGCACCGCGTCTCGTGCGTATGCTTCCTGGCGGTTTGTCTGTTCTTGTTCGTACGGTTGCTAACTCTCTCAATGTAAAAGAGAGCCAAGCGCGTCAGTTCATTTTGAAGTTTGGTCTTGCACAAGATAAGCTTGATGGTCAGGTCTTTAAAGCGCTAGACAGTACGCTCGAGAACTTTGCTTCTGAGCTTACAAAGTCCGTACGCTTCTTCCAGACTAAGTATCCTAACATTCAGGTTGGCGGTATTGTTCTCTCTGGTTTTGCTGGCGTAATTCCATTTATGGCAGAATACATCGAAGCAAAGACTGGTATTCAGACGATTCAGGGCAACCCATGGCAGATGGTAAAAGTAACGCCTCAGCAGCAACAGGCTCTCTCGCAGGTCGCAGCAGAGTTCGCAGTTGCAATTGGCTTGGCAGAAAGGTCAAATTCGAGGTAGTTTATGTACGAAATTAGCTTAGTTCCAGATGTAAAATCCGAGCTTATCAAGAAGTTGAAGCTTCGTAATTTAGTTTTCTTGATTTGCGTAATTGTTGCCGCATCTTGTGGTGGTGTATTTGCGATTTTGCTCAGTATTACTGGTGGCCAGGGCATTGCCTTGAGTGCTCAGGATGAAGAGATGGCTTGTCGTTCTGATGGCAAGATTCCGAAGAGTAGCAAAAAGTGCGATAGCAAATATGGCACTGCAATTATGAAATTCGAAAACGAGGAAGAACTTTTGACGATTCAGGATCAGATGAAGAATCTTTCCTTGCTAAATAAAAACAAGATTAAGTTTTCTCGTGTCTTCAACATTCTTGATACGATTTTGCCAAATTCGAAGAAGGGCGACGAGAACACGGTTAGGATTAGCGAAATTAATACCGACATCAATAACAATACTTTATACTTCGATGCTCTAGGTTATTCCTCGAACAACATTGGATATCGTGCGCTAGAGGCATTCAAGAAAAATGCTTCCTTGTCTTACTATGATTACGGCAATTATATGCGCAGAGACGACGAGGGCAACTATGTCGCAATTCCTAGTTTCTGTATTACTGAGAAAGTTGAAAGCGGTATTACATATGGTGTCTACCATAAAGGTGCTCCTGGTTGTGAAGCGCCAATGGTAGATAAAAGCAGCGAGAATAGTGAAGAAGCTGAGTCTGATGCAGAAGCGGATGCTTTGACTGAAGAGAATACCGAGGCAGTCGCTGCGGAGACTACGAAAGTTAAAGACATTGCTATTCGTCGTACTTATAACAGTGTTTCTGATCGCGAAAAATATATGGAAGGTAACGATCAATTCGCTAAAGAAAATGCAGAGAAGGTTAAAGGTTATTATTTCGAAAGTAAGTGTTTGCAGTATGATTCTGATGGCAAGTTCGACGAAGCTGCAACACTCGAGACATGCCCATTGCTATCCGAGGAGCCTTACATTGGTGATTCTAGCTATGGTCGTGATAGCGATGAAAACATGGTGCTTTCATTCTCGGCAACTTTGACGATTACTCATTCAGTATTTCTATCGTCGAATAAGCATATGCTAATTGTTGGTCCTACCCGTCAGAACGTGACGGATAGCTATGTCCAAATTAGCGGTATGTTTACCGAGGCAGCTCATGATACGGAGGAAACAAAGTAATGGCAGGTAAAACTGACGCAGAAAAAGGCAAAGGAAAAGGCGTTGCTTTCGGCAAGTGGGCAAAGATTGATAAAGCCCAGCGCAATATGTTCCTAGCGGTCTGTGCTACTTCTGTAGCTTTAGGCATTACGGTTGTGAGCATCATATATTTTGCTAAAGTGATTGCTTTCAATGGAAAGCTGATTGGCGAAAAAGACAAGATTATCAAAGATTATAAGTCTATTCAGAGTAGCTTGAGTAACATTTCTAACCAGGTTAATGATTTGCGTAATAATGAGAATCTAGAGGTGGTTAGTCGTACGCGTGCTGCTGATTGTATGACTCTAACGTCTAAGTTGGATGAGGAAGCTGATAAAATTTCCGATATTGAGCTAGCTCGTGTTTGTACTTCACTCCGCGTTATTCCTGATGCTATTCCTTCTAAGTCTAATATCGAGGCTACTCTCGCCAGCTTGAACCAGCTTCTTCTTTGGAGTGATGGCTCAATTAAGATTGAAGGTCTTTCTGGCGCTGATGTTGAAGGCGCATCTTTGCTTGATGAAAACGGTTCGCCTGTGAATACGACTTTATCAGCGATTGGCGCATCGCTCTCCATCGATGATACGACTGCGCGCGTCCATCATGCACTCGATACAATCGAAAACTCGATTCGTAACTATGATATTGCATCTGCTTCGATTACTTTCTCGGGTGATTCTACTAACTCCGATTCTATTGAGCTGCATTCTACGTTTAGGGCATATTACTCTAGTACGGTGAATATCGAGAAACAATCTAAAAAGGTCTGTGCCGATGATAAGAGCGACAAGTGCACGGGTAGAAATAGCTCTGGAAAGAAGAAGTAATGAAATATTCTGATATAGCAATGATTATCTTAGTAGCTTCAATCTCCGTAGTTGTCTCGTATTTTCTTGGGAATGCAATTTTAGGCGATCCGAATGATAGAGTAGAAAAACTAAGTTATATGAACCCAATCGATAACAACATCCAGGAGCCGGATGCCGAAACATTCAATCCGTATGCGTTGAATCCGACTGTTGAGGTTTATGTTGGTAACTGTGGCCCTCTAGAAACTTGGAATGAGACAAAACATGTCTGTGTTCCGAAAGATGGCGTTGAAAGCTCTGTGGAGAATAATGACGATAATGACGATAATGACGGCTCAAACTCTGATGCTGCTGATACGTCTGGTGAAGATGAGGAATCTACGGATACGGGCGATGATGGCTCGCTAAGCGGAGATGAATAATGCTGCTCTCGAAAGAGCAACAAGATAGTGTAGTCAATCTTCTTATTGAAGATGGGCTTGTTGATGCTGCCGCTGTAAAGAAGGCCTATACCGAGGTCCAGAAGAGTGGTCAGCCGATTTTGGCTGCCATTAAATCTAAAAATTTAGCGACCGACGATTCTATTCAGCATGCTACGGCGATTATTACACATACGCCATATATTGATTTGCGCCAGATTAAGTTCGATAAAGAGAAACTTTTGAAGATTCCGCAGGAGATTGCGGAGCGCCAAAAAGTTGTGCCTCTCGGTTTACAGGCTGGGCAGTTAGTCGTTGCGGTTCTTGATCCAACGAACATCCAGCGTATGGATTATATCTCTACGCTCGTAAAGATGCCTGTGCGTCCAATCATGACTTCTGAAGCTGGCATTCAGAACGCAATGATGCAGTATGTGGCGGATTTGAAAGATGTTAATAAGGTCGCTCAGAAGGAAGAGCAGAATAAGACTCGTAGTAGCGAAGCACAGACGATTACACAGGATTCGCCAATTTCAAAGGCTTTAACTTCAATTTTGGACTACGCTGCTAAGTCTAAGGCGTCCGATATTCACATTGAACCACTTGAGAAATCTTTAATTATTCGTTGTCGTATTGATGGTGTTTTGCGTAAGACGATGGAGTTGCCAAAGTCGATTGAGCCGGCTTTGATTTCTCGTATTAAGATTATGGCGAAGTTAAAGATTGACGAACATCGTATTCCTCAAGATGGTCAGTTCGCCGTAATTGTGAATGATAACGAAATCGATCTTCGTATTGCGACATCTCCGGTAGTTTGGGGTGAGCAGGTCGTTATTCGTCTTTTGGATAAATCCGGTACTTCGATGGAAGTTGAGTCGATGGGCATGACAGGGCGTGCACTTAAGGATGTGCTTGAGGGCATTTCTCGCCCGAATGGCATGATTCTAACTTCTGGTCCGACTGGTTCTGGTAAGTCTACGACTTTGTATGCTTTGATTAAAAAGATAAAGAATGAATCGATTAATATCGTTACGCTCGAGGATCCGGTCGAGTATAAGATGGACGGTGTAAACCAGATTCAGATTAATACTGATGCTGGTTTGACCTTTGCATCTGGTCTTCGTTCGATTTTGCGTCAGGATCCTGATGTGGTAATGGTCGGTGAGATTCGCGATGCGGAAACGGCTAACCTGGCAGTGCAGGCGGCTTTGACGGGCCACTTAGTGTTCTCGACTTTGCACACTAACTCGGCCGCAGGTATTTTGCCGCGTCTTCTCGATATGGGTATTGAGCCGTTCTTGATTGCTTCGACTTTGAATACGGTTATTGGTCAGCGCCTTGCACGTCGTGTCGCAGAGCGTCGTGAGAGTCATCAGACTTCAGATCTTGAGACGAACTCAATTAAGCAAATTGTCGGCAATCTTTTACCGCAGTCTGCAGCTGAGGTTGCGACGAAATCCGAGGCGATGGGCTATGGCACGCTGCCGATTGCTACTTCGCCGAGTTTCACGATGGTGAAGGGCATTGAAACGGAAGATGCTCCTGGCGGCTATAAGGGTCGTGTTGGCCTTTACGAGACAATTTCCGTTGATGATGACATTCAGAAGCTGATTGTTGCGCATGCGACATCTGGCGATATTATGCGCGTAGCGAAGATGAAGGGCACAATTACGATGCGTCAAGATGGTACCTTGAAGGCGCTTACTGGTCTTACGACAATGGACGAAGTGAACCGCGTTGCATCGGATTTGGCTTAACAGCCTCAAACTTTTCTTGGAAGAAAAGTTTGGAAAAAGAACCTAGAATAAAAAATAACCCCTTCGGGGTTGCTTTTTATTCTATTGGTGCGGGTTGAGAGAGTCGAACTCTCATGTTGAGTTTGGAAAACTCACATAATAACCGTTATATGAAACCCGC
>JAHKZT010000259.1 GCA_020626475.1 bacterium | reverse complement strand
GGTTTCCGTACCGCTCTTAACCGTGTAATTAATGATTATGCACGTAAGAATGGTCTCCTCAAAGAGAAAGAGGATAACCTTACTGGTGAAGATATTAAGGAAGGTTTGACCGCTGTTATCTTGGTAAAGCTTCCAGATCCACAGTTTGAAGGTCAGACCAAGAACAAGCTCGGCAACCCAGAGATGCGTGGTTACGTCGATAAGGTTACGAGCGAATACTTCGCTTACTATCTTGAAGAGCATCCAGATATCGCTAAAAAGATTGTTCAGAAGGCAACGCTCGCCGCTCGCGCACGCAAAGCTGCACGCGCAGCCCGCGATAA
>JAHKZT010000258.1 GCA_020626475.1 bacterium | reverse complement strand
TTTTTATTAACTCTTATTAGAGATTAGCATAAAAAGTATAAAATGTCAAGAGGTAGAAAAAAGGCGGAGCCTAAGACTCCGCCGGGCTAATGGATTGCTGAACGATATAATCGAGCAGCAACTTTACGGCTTTTTTTGTCTTGCTGTCTGCGATTCGGGCGGGATTTGTATGGCAGATAATTTCGCCATACTCGAGTCTGCTTAAATCGCATCCAGTTGTTTCGCCGTTCAAAATGGTAGCGAGCGAAAGCTCAGTTAACTCTTCTTTGTTGACTTTGTATAGATTTTCGTCAAAGAAGATCTTTGTTACCCCATTTTCTTCGGC
>JAHKZT010000257.1 GCA_020626475.1 bacterium | reverse complement strand
CGACAATGGAACTACTTTTACGGACAAAGATATTCATCGGATTTTGAGGCGCTGGGGAAAGAGGCAGCTGGATGAATATGACGATAAGAACGAGTGGTATGAGTGCACTCTCTCTGACGTAGAGGCGGCGATTCGTGAATTGGTATCAGGTCAGACATTGAACCCTGTGCGCAATCAGACATTTCGCCCGCGTCCCGAGCAGGAAAGAGCGATCGCAAAGACGAAGCGCTATTTTGAAGAAATGAAGGCGCTCGACCCGGAGTTGAAGCCAAAATTTCTTTGGAACGCGAAGATGCGTTTTGGCAAAACTTTTGCTAGCTATGAATT
>JAHKZT010000256.1 GCA_020626475.1 bacterium | reverse complement strand
ACAACCTGGCCAATGAGTTGCTCTTTGCTTGGAAGCTTGGAAAGATCCTGAACTTCCTGTTCGCTCAAAGTCTTGCCGTCAGCGGCAAAGGCACCCTTGAGCTCAAGCATAGTGTGCTCTTTTGCGAATTTCGCAAGCACCTGTGCTGGTGCAACTTCGTCTTCGCTAGAAATAGCGTAAAGAAGCTGACCTTCGAGCGCAGTAGTATCGGTGTCTTTGTAAGCTGCGATCTCGCCCATAGCGACACGGACGAGGCGGTTCTTGACGACCTTGATTTGTACGCCGCTTTCGCGAGCCAAGGCGCGAAGTTCTTGCAATTCAGCGACG
>JAHKZT010000255.1 GCA_020626475.1 bacterium | reverse complement strand
CTCACCTTGGTATGGCAGCTCGCGCACTTGGCTACAAAGTTACAACCCCATCCTTCAACTCTGTTCCAGATGAAACTATCTCCGCAGAGCTCAAGAAAGCTGGCTTTGAAACTGATGGCCGTGTCAAACTCTATGATGGTCTCACTGGTGAACCATTTGAAGAGCGCATTACTGTTGGTGTCATGTATATGCTCAAGCTACATCATATGGTTGCAGACAAGATTCACGCTCGTTCTACTGGCCCATACACTATGGTTACCCAGCAGCCACTCGGTGGTAAAGCACAGAATGGTGGTCAGCGCTTTGGTGAGATGGAGGTGTGGACGC
>JAHKZT010000254.1 GCA_020626475.1 bacterium | reverse complement strand
CGGTCTGCGGATTTGGCTGATGCGCCACGATCGACGAATTCTTTACCAACAATAGCACCCATGGAGAGTGCTTTCTTTTTATTTGCTTCACGCTGTGCCGGAATCGAAAAACCTTCGTCGTGTCCGCCACCACGACAGCTTGAAACGCTGAAGATTCTGGGCATTCCAAAGGAATACGCCATAGAGCTGAACCTGTTTCACTTTTTTAAAAGTGCAGCGGCTTGCCCCACCGAAACCTAAGGTTTCTATAAACCAGGTTTCAGGCTCACCGCACGCTGATCAGTGAAAATAGGGGGCGGACGCCGTTGCTGTTGTTGACGTTGTTGTTGTT
>JAHKZT010000253.1 GCA_020626475.1 bacterium | reverse complement strand
TTTTTTTTACGAAACACAAACCCATTCAATTTTAATACAACAAAAATGGAGCCGCCTTCGAGATTTGAACTCGAGACCCCTTCCTTACCATGGTTATCATCGACCGATGACGTATGGAAAGGAGAAGTCTATTGACTCCTACAAACAATTAAAACTCGTGTAATCCACGAGCCTTCTTGTTAACTTACATCGGGATGCTTTTCCCTAAGTCCTATTATACCATACATTTGTGAATAAGCCGTGAAATGAATCAAAAAAGTCGTGGATTTCACGACCTTTTGATGTGTGAGCTCTAGGCGTGAACGATAGTATGCTTCAGGCGATGGATCTG
>JAHKZT010000252.1 GCA_020626475.1 bacterium | reverse complement strand
TGATATGTGCCCGTAGCTCAGCTGGATAGAGCGTTAGCTTGCGGAGCTAAAGGTCGTACGTTCGAATCGTATCGGGCATACCATAATTTGAAGTCTAAAGCAGAAGGCGCCTCCTTGTGGGGCGCTTTTTGTTGCTCTGCTCTGGGAGTGAAAAGGGTTTTGTGATAAGATAGGAGGTGGAAGCGTGGCCGAGTGGTTGAAGGCGCACGACTCGAAATCGTGTAGGCGGCAACGTCTCGGAGGTTCGAATCCTCTCGCTTCCGCCAGGAATAAAAAATACGACCAACGGTCGTCTTTTTTATGTCTCCGGAGGAGGCTGCGAGAGGATGAGAG
>JAHKZT010000251.1 GCA_020626475.1 bacterium | reverse complement strand
CGCCAGGCAAAGAAGTCTATCGCACAGTTCAAGATTCGCAAAGGCATGGGCGCACCAGTTGGTTACGTTACTACCCTTCGCAACGACAAGATGTATGAATTCGTAGATCGCCTCGTTAACATCGCTTTGCCACACGTTCGTGACTTTCACGGCGTCCCACGCAAGTTTGATGCTCAGGGCAACTATAGCCTCGGTCTTAAAGAGCAGACCGTCTTCCCAGAAATCAGCTTCGAAGATGCTGCTGTTCTCCATGGCCTCGAAATTACATTTGTTATTAAGAATGGTTCCAAGGAAGGAAGCGCTAAATTGTTAGAAAAATTCGGCATGCCGTTTGAAAA
>JAHKZT010000250.1 GCA_020626475.1 bacterium | reverse complement strand
GAAATTTCTACGACACAATCGAGTCAAGAATAAAAAACTTCGAATCGGTAATGGAAAAGCTTGAACGCAAGGGCTACGAGCAGAATATTTCGTCTATCAAGGCGAATATGCATGACGTCGCCGGAATTCGTATAGTCACCCTTTTCAAGGATGATATATATAAAATCCGCGACGCACTCCTGAAGCAGCCATCAATGGAAGTAATCGAAGAGCGCGATTATATCGAATCGCCAAAGAAAACTGGCTACAGGAGCCTTCATCTGATAGTACTGATGCATATCTACTTCAGAGAACGCGCCGTATCTGTGCCAGTCGAAATCCAGATTCGTACCAAGGCAAT
>JAHKZT010000025.1 GCA_020626475.1 bacterium | reverse complement strand
TTCAAGGAGTAATTTATGAAAAATATTAACAACCAAGCAAGCAAACGCGAAAAAGTAGAGGTCATGGCGCTGTTCAACTACAGCCGCATTCCATGCCAACCGCTATACTATCGCAAAGCAGGTGAGGGCGAAGTCGAGATCACCGAGACCATCGGTGCTCGCATCAAATTCGTTGGCAACTCCGCCAAGCACATTTTTCAATGTGTTGCAGGCAAACTTAGTTGCCAGCTCGAATTCGATACTGCGTCCCTAGCTTGGACGCTTATCGAAGGCTAATCGCTCGCGCGATTTAGCTCGCTCTTTCCTAAAAATAGCCCGCTTGGGCTATTTTTGTTTCTATCCGCCGCGCCGTTTTCGAATTACAAATATTAAAAGCAGCCCGCTTGCACCCATCACGCCGAGCACTACGCCAACAATGTTAGCGCGTTTCGAAAAATTCATATTAAATACCGCCTTAGAATTACTATTTCGCGAGGCTTCAGGTTCAGGAATTATTACGCTGTTTTTTCCAGCACCATTTTTTAGCCTTAAACCGCTATCATTAATCGCATGAACATTAGTAGTCGCCATAGGAATAGCCGACGTCCTAGCAAGCGATACTTTCTCCGGCCTCTCCGGCCTATGCTCGATTTTTAGCTCCTCGTCGCCCTCATCGGTGCCATCGTTATTATCTTTTTCTACGCCCACATCTTCACTAGTATTCGCCGGCGCAACATCGGAAATTTCAGACGATTCAACCATATCAAAATCGCCCAAATCACCATCTTCATCCATCCACGCAAAAGCTAAATTATAATCATCCGCAAAATCAATATCGCGAATTTCGAACTCGCCCAATCCGGCATCAATATAACCTAAATCGATATTATTGAAACGCAACAATAAGTGCTTCGCCTTCGCTGGCGCTTGCCATTTTAACTTCAAAACATCGCCAACGCGCCACACAACAACATCAGGCATCTCAATCTCCGCGCCATTACCATCATCAACCAACTGCGGGCTAATACTAGCTATACTATTTAAACTAAAAGGACGAATATTCGATGGCTCATATTTCTCCAAAAACTTATCTGCTAAATAATCAATCGCTCGTTCAATCTGACCCGAACTCGCATATATTAAATGTCCAGAATTCTTTAGTGGATTCTTCGAACTCCCACAAATATAATCCTCGCGGTTGCACCAAAGCGAATATTTACCTGCATGTACTCCAGCCTCATACGGATTGCGCGCGCCCAAACTACCTTTAAAAGTACGGCAATTTGGGACGTAGGTTCGATATTGCGACAACTTTCCGCCATTGCATGCCTCAGCAAACAAACCTTCGCCCTCCGGCAAATAAGTATTCGGATCTCCTAACAACAAAACAAACTTCAAATCATCGGCAGGGAAAGCGTCGGCCGCATCTGCAACTACTGCCGCTCCTTGCGAATAGCCAACTAATGCAAATTTCATGTCCGGACATTCAGCGCGACGAAATTGATAGTGCCTCTTCAAATTTGCAATGCCATTACTCACGCTATTGCCATAGGCATAAGATTTTCCAGCCGAAACAAAAGCCCCCACCAATCGCACCGGGTTATCCATTGCAACCGCCGGATAATCTAAATCCGTAGACAAGACCGAAATCATATAATCTTGCGTAATTTTCTCGCCAGCTTTTCGAGCCGCAGCAAACTCCTCAGTCTCAAATCTTTTGCCGCCAGAACCGCGCGCAAAGATAATTTCTAAATCCGTGCAGGGCGCAACGTGGAGCCCTTCCAAACCATCATCCTGCAACGCAAAGCAGGGCGAAAAGTTGCCGATATTTAAACTAAAAATTGTTAAAAATATTAATAATTTTTTCATGCCTCCAATTATTTTTCGCGCAAACAAAAATACCAAGCGTAAGCTTAAAATTCTCTCTGTTAGCCATGCTATAATATCACCATGACAAACAAATCAGATAACATTATCGAAGTTAAGCACATCAAGATTTCGTTTGCGGAAAAGACCGTCATCAAAGATCTGTCTTTTGAGGTAAAACGCGGCGAAATTTTTGGCTTGCTTGGCAGCAATGGTTCCGGCAAAACCACAACCATTCGCGCACTGCTAGGTCTTTATCGTCAGGACAAAGGCGAGCTTCTAATCAACGGAAAGGCCTTTGAGCCAAACGACAACATCCGCATTGGCTATCTTCCAGAAGAGCGTGGTCTCTACAAGAAGGAAAACGTCTTTGACGTCATGATGTATTTCGCCCGTCTTAAAAATCTCGAGAATCCTAAAGAATGGATTATGAATTATCTCAAGCGCGTCGGTCTCGAAGAATTCGCAAAGACAAAAATCAACAAACTTTCGCAGGGTATGCAGCAAAAAGTTCAGCTCGGCGTCTGCGTTATGAATGATCCAGAATTACTCATTCTCGACGAGCCAACCAAGGGCTTCGACCCAGTCAACCGTCGCTTGCTCATGGAAATTATCGAAGAGCAGCATAAAAAAGGCTGTACCATCATCATGATTACGCATTACATGGACGAAGTCGAACGCCTCTGCGATAACATCCTTCTACTCAAGAATGGTGTCGCTCGCGCTCAAGGACCAGTCAAAGATGTCCGCAAAAAGTTCGACAACAAATCGCTTGATCAAATTTTCGTAGACATTTACGGAGAGGAGGACCATGAGTAGAATTAAAGAAGTCATTCGTTTCGAAGTTGTACGCAGTCTCAAAAAGCCTAGCTTTTGGATTGCCGCAGTTCTAATCCCAGTCGGCTTCGCGCTTTACATCGGTTTCGCCGCTCTCGTCGGCTATAATGCAGGCGAAGCAATGGAGGCCGGCACAAACACAACCGATCTCAAACTTGGCTATTACGACGAATCAGAATATCTCAAACAGACCAAATTCGTTAATGCAGACGAAAAAGAGCAAACACTCGAGGCCCAAGAGAGTAAAGACGCCGGCATTGCAGCAGTAAAAGACAAAAAGATTGACGTTTTCTATTACATTGGCAAAGATTTTGCTGAATCCAAAAAAGTCGAAATCTACACCAAGCCAGATAACGCCAGTATTACCGACGATTATTCAGCTCCAATTCGCAACTTACTCGCAACTACCGCCGCGACTAACGTTGACGCAATTGACTTTGCTGTTATTACGAATGCCGTCGATTATGAAATGACCACCTTCGACGCAAAGGATAATCACGAAATCGACGCAAGCGAAAAGGTCAAAGAAATCATTGGCCCAGGCATCGCTCTAGTCTGCTTCTATATTCTTATGGTCGTCCTCGGCAATCGCCTCACGGCAGCTATGGTCGAAGAGAAAGAAAACCGCATCAGTGAACTGCTCCTTACGAGTATCAAGCCAGTCGACTTCATCATCGGCAAAATCATTTCTTTGATGATTGTTGGCATCATCCAGCTTATCGTCCTCGTTGTTCCGATGCTTATCCTCTATAAGCTAGGTCAAAACGGCAACGTTTTCCCAGATTGGCTACAAATCAGCTTCGATTTCGTAAGCATCGCACAATACATGCTCATGCTGATTATTAGCTACTTCCTATTTACTGCAATGAGCGTCATTATTGGCGTCATTTCACCAACCGCAAAAGACGCCAATTCCTATTCCGGCGTCATGGCAATCATGGTAATTTTGCCGATCTTCTTCATCAATGTATTTATGCCAAACGGCACCAGTACACTAACTTACGTACTTAGCTACTTCCCACCAAGCGCACCAATCGCTTTGATGCTTCGCGGTGTCTTCGGCAACTTGCCAACTTGGGAATTCTGGCTCGGCCTTGCAGATATTGCAGTATTCGGCCTTCTCGCCGCAAGACTTGCAACCTACATCTACTGCAAGAACGCAATCGAATTCACCGCAAAGATTAATTTCAAAAAGCTATTTGGCACCCCACGCAAAAGCTGGAAGAAATAATAGAGCATAAAAATAATCCCGCAGCATCAAGCTGCGGGATTTTTGTTTGTTTTGCTTCGCCTCTTGGTTACTTAAAATTCATCCCCGTAAGGATCTACTTCAATACCGAAATCCCAGTAATTTCCGTACGCGTCATAGAAATAATTCTGATTTCCGTCGCCATAAAAACTATCAAAGTTTTCCGGCAATACACGCCCAGGATCCGTAACACCATCTACCTTCTCGGTCGCCCAACGCGTCAAAACGTCGCGAGCGATATTATAATTCTCCTGCGAATAACTACGCCCAGCATACCAAGCATATTGGCCAGGCTGAGTGATAATCCCACTAATCGTAGAAGGTTCCCAACGGTTGCCATCGACGCGGTTAACGACTGTCCAACCGACAGCCGCTCTACGATAAAGCGGATAAACAGCACCCGCCTCAATATCAATTAACTGCGCCATCATTACTACATCATCTTCCGTGAAATGTGCTTCAATTTGAGCTTCACGCTCCGCTGCCGCTTCCATTTCTGCTAGACGCTCTTCGCCCTTGCGACGTTCTTCCTCGGCGATACTCGACTCCGAAACCTCAAACTCATGACGCTCTTCCTCGGCAATACTCGACTCCGAAGTCTCAAACTCATGACGCTCTAGCGTCTCTGGCTCAGCCATATATGTGGTCGGTTCCGACGCGATCACTTCTTCTACTACGACAGTTTCCTCCGTCGACACCGCTATTGGCTCTTCTGGAGCCCCAATTACATAAGACGGCAATCTAAAAGTCAACAGCATTATCAGCGAAATTGCAAAGCTCATTCCTAAAAATCTTTTTAAAATAAGGCCACCTCTCTTTCATAAAAGCAAAACAAACTCTTAATGTGCTGCGTATAAAAAATAACACACAATTTATATATTATAGCACAAATTGAGAGTAAAATCAAGTAGTATAATGTACACATGACTATATCCGAGTGGTTACAGCAAGAAAGCACAGAAATCTCACGCCTAGACGCCGAGCTAATTCTTACACATTTCCTAGATGTTTCTGATCGCAGCTATCTCGTAGCACACGCCGACGAGCAACTGCCGAATACTCAAGCGATTGATTCATTTGCTGAGCGCAGAGCAAGCGGGGAACCACTCGCATATATTCTTGGCTATCGCGAATTCTATGGACGCCGTTTCTTCGTTACGCCAGACGTTCTTATTCCACGCCCAGAGACTGAGACGATTATCGATATCGTTAAGGCACAAAGGCCAGACAAAATCCTCGACGTCGGTACCGGTTCCGGCTGCATCGCAATCACGCTCGCACTCGAACTGCCGGATGCGCGCGTTTCCGCATTGGACATTTCCAACGACGCGCTCGAAATTGCCCAGAAAAATGCTGCCCATCACAGCGCAAAAGTCGATTTTCACAAATCAAACTTATTAGACAATTATCAACCAGAACCGGGCACATTAATAATCGCAAATCTGCCTTACGTCGATACAAACTGGGACTGGCTCGACCACAAAAGTCTCGACTTTGAACCATCGCTCGCACTCTATGCAGAGCAGGGCGGCTTAGAATTAATATATCGCCTAATTGATCAAGCACCGGCTAACTGCAAGCTGCTTCTCGAAGCCGTTCCTTGCCAACACGAAGCAATTATTAACTACGCACAGGCAAAATACCCAAACGGCAGCACAAAAGACTATATTATTAGCCTTTCAGACTAGACAAAATCGCAAAAATATGCTACAATAGTACTTATGAAAACGAAAAAGCGCACCTTTTTAGCACTATTCGCTACAATCTTTTTATCCACTCTACTGATGGCAGTGCCTGTTTTTGCAGAATCTTGTGGCGGCGCAAAAACCTCTATTCTCGACTGTGCCGAAAACGATAACGGCACCTGGCCAATCTTACGTCTGGTCACCGAAATTTTGTTCGGCATTGCAGCCGTTGGTGGCACTATCGGCCTCATTATTGCGGGCGTACAATATTTAACCGCAAAAGATAGCGATGACCAAGTTAAAGCCGCAAAGAAGCGCATCTTTAATACCGTAATCGGCATCGTATTCTTCGTCCTAATCTTCGGCGCCTTCGAATTGCTCGCACCTAAGGGCTTCGAAAGCGAAAACGTCGAAATCGCAAGCATCTCCGCTTCTACTAAAAGCGTCAAGCTAGAGGTTAGCAAGAAGAAAAAAGTGTCTGTGTCCATAGAACCAGCCAAAGCCGCTATGTATCATCGCATCAACTGGTCTAGTTCTGACGAGAAAATCGCTACCGTCACAAAAAACGGCATGATCGAGGGCATCAAAGCCGGAACAACAACAGTTACCGCATCCGCAGGCGATGGCAAAGAAGTCGAAATTACCGTAACTGTCACCGAACCAGAAGACGACGATGATGATGATGACGACGACGAGGACACTGCGAAAACATCCGGAAATAAAACGAAACCCATAGCGTCCGTACAGGGCGACTCAACAAAAGTCGCCTGCGCAAGCGGAACGATTGACCTAGGCGTTGAAAACAACGCCTATTTAAATGGTCAAAAAACTTCCGTTCGCCTCTGTGAAATCCCAAATATTACAAACGTAAGCTCCGCTAGCTATAGCTCAAACGGCCACGCAGTCGTCAATTCTCGCGTTTCTGGCGCCTATTACGCGCTCGCTAAGCGTTATTCCGAGCAACATAGCGGCAACAAGCTAACCGTCAACGAAAGCTACCGCACAAACGAGCGTCAGACCTACTTCTATAACTGTTATACCAGCCAAAGCTGCAATAACGGCAACCTAGCCGCAAAACCCGGCTATTCCGACCATCAACTTGGCCTCGCAATTGACTTTGCCGGCATTAGCAGCTGGAATGATTCGCTTTCGCAATGGTTCTATAAAAACCTCGCCGACTTCGGTCTAGAACGTCGGGTCTCCTCGGAATACTGGCACGTCGATCCGCAAAAAGCCTATTATTAGATTCAAAGAAAAAGAGCCGCGAAATGCGGTTCTTTTTTATAGAGCTAAGAAATAAAAAATGGTGGACCTAGCGGGACTTTATTCAAACCCACTAAAAAGAATAACCTCTTTTAAGAGGTCACATCCAAATAACTCTCTATCAGAGGTCGACGCAAGCGGTGCTGCTTCGTCTGACATAAATAGTGTATCACGCTTTCGCAAAAATAGCAAATATGGCGACCAAGAGGTCACGCGCCATAAACAGAAGCAAAAGATTCTATCAGATAAGGAAAAGCTAGAAATAATTGCAAGATACCAGAAAGGTGAAAGCACTTATACTTTAGCAAAAGCCTACGGCTGTCATCGTTCTACTATCAGTAACAATCTCAAAAAATCCGGGATTAAGGTCGATGAGCATAAGATTGATGATGAAGAAGCGATCAGACTCTATCAATCCGGTTTAACTATCGCTGAGGTTGCAAAACGGCTTAATACTTGTCCATCAGTCATTAGTAGGACTTTAAAGAAAAATAACATCCCATCCCGCTCTAGTTGGGAAAGCAGGAACATAAAAAATGGCCATAAATAAGGTATAAAAGATCTCAGAAAAGGCAAACTCCACATACTAAAGGGTTTGCCTTTTTCTGCTTTTCCGATAACCATAAAAACGTGGAGGCTTTATGGCAGAGGACGAAGTACACAAGATTACCGTATTGGGACAAAGATGATCATGAAAAAATCGGCGAGGATATCTGTTGTTGCTTTTTGGCTAGGTACAATCATAATGTACTCTACAATAAAAGTACAAAATTTCAAGACTTTCGCATTCTGCTTATGTCATTTAATATTGAAACAAGCGTGGAGTTATAAAATTATAAGTTTTTGACCAACTGCGAGGTTGGAGAGAGATGTGGTTAGAAGAATATTTTCAAATAAACAAAAGCTATTGAGTCTAGCTTTTGTTGCAATATTAGGTATTATTTCGATCGGCATTATCGGGCATGCGATTGCTGAGACGCTAGATAATGACGTTCAGGTCGAGCCTGATTCAGAATTAACGTATTATCTCAAAGTCAAATATGATGGCGTAGACAAAGAAGGCACGCAGTCTAATGACGCCACTATGGCGAAAGTTAATAGTGGTCGCATTAAGGTTACGGATAAGATTCCGGATGGTTTAACATTCAAATCGTTTGTCGCATCAGATAATGGCTCGATTGGAGCCGTATCTCGCTCAGATTCGGCGATCAGCTGTCCTGGTCGCGTAGTTGACGATACTCAAGAAGAGGCTACTGATACTGGTGTCTGGAATGACGGTAATACTGAATATACTTACCACGGCCTTCATTATGATGCCTCCAATCGCACGGTATCCTTCTATGTTGAAAGCCTAAAGGCTGGCTGCGAGCTTACGGTTGGTATTGTTACGCAAACGCCAGAAACTGTTGATGACCCGGACACCACCGCCGTCGAGACTCGTCGTGATTTCTATAACACCGCTCTAGCCGTTGAAGGCCTCATCTCCACTCCATCAAATACCGTGCACGCTTTCATGGGAGATAAGAACGCCAATATGTATAAAGTTACCTATACATATACCGGAACCATTCCAGAAAACGCACCAGCTCTCCCCACTGAATCAGAATACGCTGCAGATAGCTCTGTTGGCGTAGCGACCGTACCATCTCTTGATGGGTATACATTTACTGGTTGGACGACGTCCGATACTACCATCTCGGACGGCAGCTTCGTTATGCCAGCTGCCGACGTTGTACTTGAGGGATATTTCACTCGGAATCCTGACGAAATCAAATATACCGTTACATATCGTATAGATGGAGATAAGCCCGAAGATTTCGTTGCACCAAAAGAGAAGTCCTATGTCGCAGGGTCGGAGGTTGCTCTTGATTCGACAGAGTCTGGTGTAGTAATTGATGGATATAAATTCAATGGTTGGACGACTGAAGATGTCGAGATATCCGACACTGGCTTTACGATGCCAGAGAAAAATGTCGTGATTGTCGGTAGCTTCGAACGAATCAGCTATAAGGTAAGCTACCAGTTCCAAGGCACGATCCTACCGCCAAACGCGGAAAATCTCCTGCCTGCCACGACTGAACACTATCCTGGCGAAACTGTCACGACCGCAGATTATCCATCTGCCGAGGGTTATCGCTTCCTCG
>JAHKZT010000249.1 GCA_020626475.1 bacterium | reverse complement strand
TGCGTAGATATTCGAGGATTTTTTCTTTCATAGTGATAGTAAGGCCTTTAGATATGGTTCTGGAATGTTATGTTCGGCATTGTAATACTGTGCGATATCGTATTGAACTGTCGGATTATAGTTATAGCTAGTACGATACCATTCGAGGAGCTTTGGTAATGGCTTTGGCGCATTCTCGTCTTCGATGGCGCACTTGATTGAGTAGTTGATCTCTTCGCGTGTGCCGACGCATTCGAACGGCTTTGTTGTGTCTGGATTAATGAGGCTGTAGAAAATTTGTCTCATTGTTTCGTCGTCCAGTAAATCACGGCCAAATATCTCAATTAGGCGTTCCTTTGAAACGAA
>JAHKZT010000248.1 GCA_020626475.1 bacterium | reverse complement strand
CCATGCCCATCATGCCGTTAGTACCAGCATTGTTGCCGGCAGCATTGAAGCCCTCGGCAATCTGAGTCTGAGCGTAAGCGTTGCCAACACCGCCCTGCATGAGGTTGCCAGTGTTGAACTTGTTGATAAGATCGACGGATGGCTGATCCCAGTCGAGGCCACGTGGCTGTACGCTTACGATAGCAAGACCGTACTTAGTACCCCACTGATAATTCTGCTCGACAGCTTCGTTGACTGCCTTTGCAAATTCTACAGTACCGCCCTGGATATCGTCGATAGACTTACCGCCCTTAGTGAAAGCAGAAAGTGCAGATGCGAGAGAGCCGACAAAGCCAGAGAAGAGGCTTTCTT
>JAHKZT010000247.1 GCA_020626475.1 bacterium | reverse complement strand
GAGTAATACTCGACGATTAACTGTTCGTTGATGCCCACCTCAGCTTCTTCGCGCTTTGGTGTACCAGTAATTTCAATCTTCATGTTTTTAACGTCAGCCTTCATCCAAGAGAGAGGTGCCTGGCTAGCAGCACCGGCGACGTTTGCCAAGTTTGCGAAATAACTGTTTTTCTTTGACTTATTACGAACCTCTAGGACATCACCAGCGGAAAGGCGGATGGATGGAATATCGATACGCTTACCGTTGAGAGTGAAGTGACCGTGAGAAACGAGCTGACGTGCGGCACGACGAGTAGACGCAAAGCCTGCACGATAAACTACGTTATCAGCGCGGCGCTCGAGGTATTCGAGAA
>JAHKZT010000246.1 GCA_020626475.1 bacterium | reverse complement strand
TATTAACAGCGAAGCGTGGGACTTAGTGATCTTTGACGAGTATCACTTTGGCGCGTGGCGCGATAATGCAAAAAAATTGTTTAGCAGGCAGGACGAAGAATCCGAGAATGAGGTAGATTTCGATGCGGAATCTTACTCGAAATATGAAGCCGGAAATGCCATCAATGAATCTTTCTTACAGATTGATACGCAATATTACCTATATCTTTCGGGCACGCCATTCCGTGCAATTAATAGCGGCGAGTTCATAGAAGAGCAGATTTTTAACTGGACTTATTCTGACGAGCAGGGCGAGAAAGAGAAATGGCCAAAAGAACATCCTGATGAACCAAATCCGTATATCGCTTTACCGAAG
>JAHKZT010000245.1 GCA_020626475.1 bacterium | reverse complement strand
CTTATATAGCTGTGCTTCTTTTGTTAGCTTCTTTTTCTTATCGCGTTTTTTACGATACATTAGGGCAGAATAAATAATCATCAAAGTTGCAAAAGCAAGCATGATTAAGAAAATGCCAGTCGCAATAACTGGGTTAAATCCAAATGCCGGAATCGCGACCATAATAAAAACAATGCCAAGCACGTAGAGCATTATGCCAGAGAGAATACCAATCAATTTCTTTTTCGCTACGCTCTTTTCTAATAACTCTTCAGCGCGCGCGGCATCTTTCTGGATTTTTAGCTCATCCGCCTCATCACTGCCACCATCGTGGAGTAATTCATCCGGAGTAATATGATATAAATCACAAAGTGGCAATA
>JAHKZT010000244.1 GCA_020626475.1 bacterium | reverse complement strand
GTTGTTGTTGTTCAGATTGCCTGACGAGTTCTCGTTGAACTCGTTAGCATTGTTGTTGTTGAAGTAGTTCGGAGAGCCAGACCAAACATTCTGGCCACGCACGCCAACCGGGCGTCCAATTTTGATGATTCAGCCCTAAGTTAAACTGCATTTGTTTAACCCGATGGTAAAAAGTGGCCGCCGTTCGCGAAAGGAATTTCGCGAACTTTTTAGTAGGCCGCCCCTCTTGCGAGGGGCAAGGTGAAACCTTCTACGTGCTTCGAATGTTTACGGCCTGTCTTTATTCTAGCACCCATGGGTCAGTTTGGGAACCTTCTCCGCTTTGGATGAAGGTTTCAGGCGCAATGGAAACGAGGGGGCGG
>JAHKZT010000243.1 GCA_020626475.1 bacterium | reverse complement strand
AGAAGCTAAAAGAGCGCACGCTCGAATCGGCAAAGTTGCGGATCGAAGTTGATACGCTCACGCTCGAAAAACAATATTTTAATACTGATGAATATCAGGAGATTATGGCGCGCAAAAAGCAAAACAAAATGCTTCCTGGCGAGACTATGGTAATTCTGCCGGACAATACCGAGAAAGCGCGTACAAAATATACCGATAAAGACAACAAAACTGAGCAAAAACGTAGCAACTTTGAGGAATGGCTTGACTTTTTGTTCGGTTAGCGATATAATCATAAAGTCATCGCGGGGTAGAGCAGCCTGGTAGCTCGTCTGGCCCATAACCAGAAGGTCGTTGGTTCAAATCCAACCCCCGCCACCAAGTTTT
>JAHKZT010000242.1 GCA_020626475.1 bacterium | reverse complement strand
TTTGCCAACCAGTGGTTGGAATACATGGCTCCACCAAAGACCATGACCGATCATACCCTAATTGCTCGCGCAGTTCCTGTGAAGGTTAACGGTAGCGAAAATAACGATGGTGAAGAGCAGGCCAACCTCATTTCTAATGGCTCTAAGTTCATGGTTCCAGAAGGTACCTGTCTTATTACTGTCGAGAACGGTGCTATCGTCAGCGTTATCGCAGAGCCAGGTGGTTATACCTATACTACTGACAACATCCCAGAAGCTCGCTCGATGTTTGCTGGTGATGGTTTCTTTGCTTCTACCTTTGGTACTAGCTTCAAGGAATTCAAGTTTGGTGGTCAGCCAGGCAACCAACAGCAGGCTTACTATGTAAACC
>JAHKZT010000241.1 GCA_020626475.1 bacterium | reverse complement strand
AAGAGCTGGGAGTATCCAAAGAAATAATCAAAAGAACTTTGCGGCTATTTCGGCATCGCTCTCACCGTTCTCAGCTATATATCTTTTACGAGCAACAGCGTTTCTTGCATTTTTAGTGCGAATTTCGGCTTCTTCCTTTTGCTGCTTTTTTATCATAGCGATTTCTAGCATCTTTCTCTTCTTGAAAGATAAATACTCTGAATGATAATTCCGCAAATCATCGTCGTTAATAAGCACGACTTTAATGGGCTTATTCTTCTTTATCAGCTTATTATTCTTATCTCGTATTTTTAATACCTTACCGAGTTGGTTTTCGGTCATTTTCTGAATCTCAGGAATAATAATTTGATTTTTAATAAATTCTCGTTCATTTTT
>JAHKZT010000240.1 GCA_020626475.1 bacterium | reverse complement strand
GTTCTTAGGCTCAATGATGATTTTCATGCTCATCATTTACATTATCGGCGTTATTGGCATGTGGAAGATGTTCGAAAAGGCCGGTCGTGAAGGCTGGAAATCATTAATTCCAATTTATAACATGTATGTTATGACTGAAATCTCCGGTCAAAGCGGCTGGCTATTTCTTCTATGCCTCATCCCAGGCGTAGGCGCAATTATCTGGGACATTATCGTGGCTATTAAGCTCGCTCCAGCATTCGGCAAGGACACCGGCTTCGCAATTGGCCTCATTCTATTACCGTTTGTTTTCTACTTGATTCTCGGCTTCGGCAAAGATCAGTACGTCCTCGGTAAGCCAGCTGGCGCACCAAACACAGCAGCAGGCGCCGCACCACA
>JAHKZT010000024.1 GCA_020626475.1 bacterium | reverse complement strand
ATCCCAGTGGGTAGCTCTGGAGGTAAAACTTATACTGCTATCTGGAATCCAGTAGATTATCCTACCTATACCATTGCCTACGAACTCAACGGGGCTACTACCGATCCAGGCAACAAGACAACCTACCAGAAAACCGATGCAGATTATACGCTCGATAACCCAGAAAAGACTGGCTATACTTTTGACGGCTGGACCTGCGACCAACTTGGCATTAAAAGTCCGACAACAGCTCTAACAATTCTTCATGGCACACGCGGCGATCTAACAATTGTAGCGAACTTCACCATTAATACTTACAACATCAGCTACGCCGGCCTCGAAAGCGAAGAAGAACAAGACTTGCCAACAAGCTATACCATCAACGATGCTGTCAATATTCCAGCACTTAACGACCGCGCCGACAGCGACGGCGACATTATACAAACCTTCCTCGGCTGGAGCGACGGCTCTAGTAGCTCCCCAGCCAGCACAATCAGCTTCTCGAACGAAACTGGCGACAAGAGCTACGAAGCAAAGTGGCAAAACGAAGCCTATCCTCCAGTCTGCCATATTACTTACAATCTCGATGGCGGCAGTGCAAGCAACCCAGACACCTACACCAAGCAGGACTCGGACTTTACGCTCAATGAACCAACCAAGACCGGCTACACCTTTACTGGCTGGTCCGGCTCCAAAATCACGGGCGAAGATAATATGAGCGTTACTATAGATACGGCTTGGAACAAAGACCTATCCTATACTGCACACTACAGCCCGATCCAGTACACTATCAACTTCGACGTAAACTTCGAAAACATGGACGATAGCGACACTGCAACCATGGACAGCAAGACCTTCACTTATGGTATCAAGGAATCATTGCCAGCAAATACCTTCGATGTCGAAGGTTACACCTTCACTGGTTGGAAAGACGCAAACGATACGGAATACTTGGACCAGGCAGAAATCGAAAATCTCTGCAATACCGCAGGCTGCAGCGTCACGCTTTACGCACAATGGACACCAAATACAAATACTCGATACAATATCGAGCTTTACTTCGAAAATGTTAACGACGACAATTACACGCTAGACGACACTGAAATAAAGCATGAGACTGGCACAACTGGAGAACAAACAGACGTAATCGACTTCGATGAGCCAAGCTATAGCTTCACAGGTTTCAGTTACGACCACGGAGATCCTGCATCACTACAAGCAACCATCGATCGTCATGGCAATACTGTTATCAAGCTCTACTACAAGCGCAACCGTTACGACGTTACCTTCAATGCTAATGGCGGCAAGATCTCAGGCACCGATTCTGAAACTACAACTGTTACCAAGAAATATGGAGCTACCATCGCGCTATCTGAATTCCCAGAATTAACCGCAAAACAATATGCAGATTTCGCCGGCTGGTATACTACCGCCGACGATAGTGGTGAACTAATATCCAGCAGCATAACCGTCGATAGAACCCGGACAATATATGCGCATTGGACAATCCCGACACTCTGCAAGAAAGCTACCGAACTACATGTTGAGACCTGTATTAACTCGTCCGGCGGCTGCTCAAAGAACCAATACTCTGTCGATGGCGGTTCGATCGTAGGTAAAAAGAATACTTCAACAATTGTCTATGGCAAGATATCCGATGGCAACAGCTTCGAAATCGGCGATGCCCTCGACTGCGATGTAAATGGCGACGGTGAATATAATGCAACGAGCGAACGGTTCTACTATATCCGCGACGATAACAATAAGGCCGTCTTAGTCTATAGCTCCAACTTCGAAGGCGACCATGTCGGCACGACAGAGTTTTATAACTACGGTCCGGCTCTAACCAAGCTACCAACTACCGAATACTGGGGCGGGCTCGAAAGAATCGGTGTAGCTTATCACGACAATAAAGTTGCAAGGCTCTTAAACGAAGAGGACACCGTAGCCCTATTTGGCGGCACTGGTCGCAGTATTACAACCCCATTCGAGAACGATTTTGTGTTCGAAAACACCGGTTACTACTATTACGACACCCCTGCATCCGAGGAAGTTGTAAAACCTGCAATGTGGACAGAAATCGAAAAAGCTACAAATGTTCATTACCGCATCCATACCAATCAGCTCGTGTTTAACGACAAAGCAGACAACTCCAGCAACAACGTTGTACGCCCAGTTATTGAAGTTCCGATGGTACTCATGGATCAATCTCCAGCCGAAACGGTTACAATTACGTTCAATGCAATGGGTGGAGAAGCGGTACCACAATTAACGATAGGCAAAGGCAATGCCTTTAGGTCTAGAGTAACAACAACCAGAACACTCTATACCTTCAAGGGCTGGTGCTTCGACGAAGGATGCACTTCAGAAGTAAGCTATTCTACGATTATTGATAGAGACGTAACACTATACGCAAATTGGGAGTTGATCGATGCGGCGGCAAGCGTAGGGGGCGAATACTACGGCACACTCGCCGAGGCAATCGAAGCCGTCCCTACTACTGGCGTTGAAACGGAAGTAGTCTTACTCAAGAATATAACTGAAAACACTATTGATATTGAAAACGGTCGTAACGTTCTGCTTAATGGCGGAAGCTATACTCTTACCGCAAGCAAAGGCAACGCCATTCGTCTAAAAACGGGCAGCAAACTAACTCTTGCCTCCGGTACGATCACCTCCAAGCAGAAAGATGGCGTCATTAATGTCAATGAAGGCACAGAACTCGTCGTAAGGGGCGGCAAAATCAAAGCAACAGGCCAAAGGGGCACGATCTTCGTAAACGGCGGGACCGTATCGATCTACGATGGCGAGATTAGCTCAACTAGCAACGAAAGAGCAACCATTCATAACCTCTGTAGATCAGATTTATCGCCTCAGCCTCAGTGTAATAACCCAGGAACCATTAACATCTACGGCGGTAGTGTCGAGAGCACGGGTGCCTATGCCATCTTCAACGAAAGAGGCACTCTAAACATTGGCATCAAGAACGAAACTGCCGACGAAACTGCCGATACTAGTAATCCGATCATTCGTGCGAAGACCTACGGTATTATTGCGCATGAGACCACCAGTAATGGCGTAAACTTCTATGATGGTACTATCGCAGGCAAGACCGCCCCAACAGCTAGCTATAATGGAGGTAGTACCTACAATCCTTCTTCAGTAAACCAAGATCCAAATCAAGCCATAATTACTGACATCGAGAGTGGCTACGACAAACAAGTCACAACCGACGGTGATGGCTATAAGAATCTCACTCTAACTCTAGTAAGCCCGTAGCAAAAACAAAAAAATAGCCCCGCTTCACGGCGGGGCATTTTCATTGCAAGAGATATCGCCTTTATTTCGGCTTCTTCTTGAATCTGGTGAAGAAGCCTTCCTTCTCGACACTAAGGTGCATTGTTTATATCCTGCCGGTCCAGCCAAGTATAAGCACAATAAAAGCCCTAGAGGGGCTCTTATTTTTTTAAATGATTCTAGAGTGATAATACTAATATCACATCCCCGTTACCTAGAATGGACTTCAGCTCGGACTGACTTGCATTGATGTGTCCAAGTTTTGTATAGTTCCAAGTATTCTCGCCATAGAATAGCGTAATATTGCTACCATTATAAAGCATTAGATCTCCAGGCTTCGTCGTGATACGTTCGTCGCTAGTCGGGAGAGAAAAGCCAAGGCTTCCAACTTTCTCGAAGTTGTCATAATCTTCAGTTTCTACGGTTATATCGCCGGTGCTTAGCTTTTCTACGAGAGCTTTAGTCGCTGAGTTATCCGCTAAAGCAACTTCGAATTTCTTGTTATTTACGCTAATGTAGATTTTATCCACGCTTTTCTTCTCGTTATTACCTGTTTGATTTGTTTCCGGCGATGAATTTGGGCTAGATGGTTCCTCTGGTTTTCTCATTATGATTGTCGTAATTATGACTGAAATTATTATTGTGATTAAAATCGGGACAGAAATTACTAGCTTCTTATTCATTTAGACTTCCAAATTTTCTTTAAGGAAATTCTCGATTTTATCGAACGGGATTTTGTCGAGATTGTCGTAAAGATCAACATGTGATGCACCCTCAACAATGTAAAGCTCTTTATTGCCAATCTTGGTGTTCCCTACCGGGTAAACACCAGTATATGGTTCGGGCGTTATGTCCTTGGTTTTTGTTTCGCCGGTGATTCTATCAAATGAAGTTTCGCTATTGTAGCGAGAATGGGCTTTTTCGCCATGGATAATTAAGACTGGCATATCAATTTCGTTTGCATAGGTTAAAATGCGCGTATTGGCGAGTGCGCCATTGGTCTGAATTGCCCAACCGCCGTTAGAGTTAAGGCTTCTCTTATGGTAGCCGCGTGGCGTTTTATAATATGCGTGATAATCTTTTAGGAACTGTGGAGCATCTTCCGGAACGGGATCTACGACTCCACCGGCAAGCTTATATGTGCTGTTTTTATAGTCTTCGGTGCGCTGGTTGTTGATTGCGATTCGTGCATTTTTACGTGCTTCTTTGTTGTTGTCGGCGTCAAAGTAACCATTTCCGGCTACGCGTGTCATATCATACATGGTGCTTGCTATGATGGCCTTAATTCGTGTTTCGAGGCAGGCAGTTTGAAGTGCCATGCCGCCCCAACCGCAGATACCAAGAATTGCAATTTTGTCCGGATTTACTTCGCCTAGATTGGATAGATAATCTACTGCAGCCTGAAAATCTTCTACGTTTAAATCTGGAGAAGTCATGTAACGGGTTTCGCCACCAGATTCGCCAGTAAATGACGGATCAAAAGCGAGCGTCAAGAAGCCGCGCTCTGCTAAAGTTTGAGCGTAAAGGCCAGAAGATTACTCTTTGACGGCACCGTACGGCCCAGAAATAGCGATAGCCGGCAACTCGCCGCCCTTTTCTTTTGGTTCATATAGGTCTGCCGCCAATTCTATCCCGAAATGATTTTTAAAAGAAACCTTTCTGTGGTCTACTTTGTCGCTTTTTGGGAATACTTTGTCCCATTCGTCGGTTAGTTGTAATGCCATAGAGGCCTCCTTTTAAAAGATATAATTTCGATATTTCTAGCTACTATTATAGCATTTTGAGTCAACTAACCTTCGGGGTAGAATTCGCTTAGTCTTTGTTGAATGCCTTCCTTGTAGATTGTTAATGCCTGCTTAATTTGCTCCAGCCAAATCGAAGAATAAAAAAGAATCCGTTAGGATTCCTTTTTTATTTATTTGACTCTATAATCACCGTTTGCTTGTCTTTGCTGTAATAGTAGACAAAATCATATTTATTCTCGTCATCGACAATTGAGAAAGTATATTTCTTTGCCTTTTTGCCAGTAACGTGAAAGTTATAATTGTCGCCGTATTCGATAATATCTACTTTGCAGTCATCATTGCAATCGACGATTTGCGGTTTGCCGACTAATTTAATATCGTTTTCTTCGATGAAGCTATTATTGTATGCTTCGTATATCTTTTCTTGACTGAGTGGAATATAAATAATAATCGATGCTAGGCTGACTGCAACAATAATGATGCGCGGTGCTTTATTTTTGAAGATTACGAAAATAAAAACTAGAATCATCGCGAAACAGTAGATAATACTAATTAAGTGATTTGGGAAATTATCAATAAGCTCTTCAACATAAATACATCCAGTGATAGCGAGAAGTATTGCCATTACAGATAGGATTATGCCAGAATACCATTTGTCTTTTTTGATGTACCAAGCGATGAAGGCGCCTGGGAAAGTCAGCAAGGTAATGACGAACCAATATGGGTAGAATTTGAGAATGTCCCAGTGCAGTTCACTGAATGGTACTTGAATTAGATAAATCAGGGGCTGCGAGATCAGAAAGAAGGTAAATGTCTTTAGCGCAGACTCTAGCGGTTTCTTTGAATTAACTATAATGATGATTGCTGGCAGTACCCACTACTCCATAGTGACAGCGATATCATGTAACGAGTTGCCGTCAGGCGCGAGCATGGCGGTTAGGGCCGTATAAATAGCTATTATTATGCTAAAAATTATTAGCTTTGGCCAGGTAATATTTAATTCCCCGAATACTTTCCGCATAGTTATTTGGCACTTTTTCATATTTGCAAGCATTATAGCATAGTTCGTTCCGTTGATGGTGCTTCCTCTTGAAAAAATCGCATAGAAATAGTATAATATTTTCTATTCTTTCTCATATATGCATACTATTGAAAGGAGGGTTTATATATGAGGATGCTCTTTAGAACTTTTGGCGGTTTCGTTAGACATTGCGATCTTCGCACGTCGATGTTTTCGCAGGACTATCGGAGGATGGAAAATGAGGACGTCGGGCTTGCGATTATTCATTCCGATACGAAAAAGTACAATCAGCATTGTGGTTGCTTCGGCGATTTCTACGCGGCTAGAAAGCTTAGTAATGAGGCTGATTGGCAAAAAACTATGCGTGATGCGATAGAGTTTATGTTCGATTATACCGATATAGGCTGTGTTACGTATAACTATGATGACGACAGGAAGAGTGAGATATTAGTCGATGATGTTAGGCATAGTCTATATAACGACTATGGTTGTCCATTTTATATTATCTTTGGCGCTCAGCCCATGTTGGGGACCAGTAATGATAAAAATGTAATTATTGGACATGATATCTACTCGCTTTCATATTGCCAGCGCTCTGTTATTGTTTGGAATCTTGATCGCTATTTAGATTTTGGGCTCGATGGCTACAGTCTGTATGGTTTTAGTAGCGATCCAAATTTTAAAGATGAGTTGTGTTGTTTGAAAAATGGCGTAATCACGCGTATCCGCTAAGAGAACTTGCTGGAGCCTGGCGCTCCGGCATTTTTTTCTTGTTGTATAATAATGATATGGATGACGATGATGCGAAAGATTTAGCGATCCTTGATTCCGAGCTTGCCGATTCGGAACCGGATAGCGAAGAGTTGCTCGCTTGCGGCAACTAAAAAACTCCGATATGATTTTCGGAGTTTTTTGATGGATTGCTATTTCTCGTCGATAACTTTTGCGTTGACGGTCTTTGCGGCGGTCTTATAGGATTTTTTAACCATAATGCCGCCCGTCATATCGGAAATGGCAAAGATAATTAATAGGACGCCTAGGATTTGAACCATGAGGTCTGGAATGATGATTTTGCCAAATACACAGAGCGCGCCACAAACGACGCCGATAATCGCGAGAATAAGCGCATTTTTGTAATTCGGATTGTATTTTTTGCTATTGAGCGCATCTTGTAGACGGAAGATACTTTCGATAAGCAAGAAAACACCTACGATAATCGAGATCAATTCTTTTAGGAAATCTTTTTCGACGATTAGGAAGACGCCAGCGACAGTTAGCGCGATTGCGGTGATTAACTTTGCGTTGTCGCTCATGTTGCGGTTTTCTACGCGGTACCAAGCAATGAAATTATAGGCGGCGTAGACGAGGAATAGCACGCCTAGCGCAACAGAAATGAGACTCGTAACTTTGTCGGCCCAAATAAGTAAACAAATACCGAGTGCAAGTAGAATTACGTTAATACTAATAGGCATAGAAAAAGTTTTAATTTTTCTAGCGCCTTTAACTTCGATCTTTTTCATATTACTCCTATTTTATAACATTCCACGTTTTTTGAGCCAAATCGCAAGGATGATAGACAGGATTATTGAGCCGAGGAGAATTAGCCCGGCGGAAAGTGGACTCGTGCCAATGAAGCCGAATTGAACATTCATGCCAAGGAAGGATGAGATAATCGTTGGAATCGATAGGACGATAGTAATGCCGGCAAGAAACTTCATGATTTCGTTCTGATTGTTGTTAATCACGGAACTGTATGTCTCGGAAATGGATTTTAGAATCTTGCGATAGACATCTGCCATATCGAGCGCCTGCTCGTTTTCGATAATTGCATCTTCGAGCAAATCTTCGTCGCCTTCATAGAGCGGCAAAACGTTGCCTTTGCCGAGACGTTCGAGCACGAGTCGGTTTTCTTTGAGGGAGCTTGCGAAGTAAACGAGGGTCTTCTCGGCGGTAAGAAGGTCGATGAGGTCTTCGTTTTTGGTAGATTTGCGCATGCTGTCTTCTTTTGCGTCGATGGCTTTGTAGACCATATCGAGGACTTTTAGGTAGCGTGCGGCCGCAACTGCAATGATTTGAATGAGGGCACGAGTCTTTTTGGCGGTACGAAATTCAGCAATAATTCCCTTGCGAAAATCATTCAAAATGCCGGTTTCAACTGGCGCAATAGTAATTATGTAATTATTTTCCGAGACGATGATACCTAGTGGATATGTGATGTAATCGTCATCGTCGTCGCCGTCGTCTTCGAGCGCTGGAACGTCGAGGACGATAAGGGTTTCTTTGCCAGAAGTCTCAATGCGTGGAAGCTCGTCGTCATCGCGCATCTTTATGAGTAGGTCGCGATCAATGTTTGTTGCCTCGACGATCTCTTCTACTTCATCGTCGGTTGGGCGAACGACGTCAATCCAACAATCAGACTCGAAACCGTTGCGGCGTTCGAGTTCCTTCGTATCGTGATTTGTTTTGTAGTATTTAAGCATTATCTTATATTATAACACTTATGAATCTCTATAGTCTCATCGAGTTCGTCTTTGCGGTATAATTAAGGTAATGAAAAAGCAGCTAAATATAACGCAGCCAAGGACGAAACTAAAAGATCGCAAGCTGCCTAACTATACGAAGGGCGAAGAAATCTTTAATATGGTTTCGCATATTGTTGGTGCTGCTTTTGCGCTGCCGATTTTAGTGCTCTGTATTATTCGTGGTGCAATCGAGTATGGCGCAGCTGGTGTTTTGACTGGTCTGGCTTTTAGTATTTCGATGCTGGTTCTCTTTACGATGTCGGCAATTTATCATGGTCTAAGTCCGAAAATCCGTGCAAAAAAAGTAATGCAGATTATCGATCACTGTTCGATTTTTCTGCTGATTGCGGGTTCTTATACGCCAGTTACGTTGATTGCTTTAATGAAGACCGATCCGATTACGGCTTGGGTGATGTTTAGTGTGGTATGGGCGATGTCGATTTTGGGTATTATTTTGAATGCGATAGATTTAAAGAAGTTCGCTAGTTTTTCGATGGCTTGCTATTTAGCTTTGGGCTGGTGTATTAT
>JAHKZT010000239.1 GCA_020626475.1 bacterium | reverse complement strand
GCTAGGCGATCAGCTGCTAGTTTGTTCTTTGGCATCATACCTTTGACTGCCTGCTGAATTGCGAGGCTAGGATCTTTCTCGATGATTTCTGCGAGAGTGAGATCAGTCAAACCACCTGGGAAGCCAGAGTGGCGATAGTAGTGCTTGTCAGTCATTTTGTCGCCAGTGACCTTAAGGTTCTTAGCATTAACGACTACAACATAGTCACCGTTGTCGGTATGTGGCGTATAGGTAACTTTGGATTTACCCATAAGCTTATCAGCGATAACGACAGCGAGTTTGCCGAGCGGCATTACGCTAGCGTCGATGATCCACCATTCACGCTGAATCTCAGAAGTCTTTTGGCTATAAGTTTTCATTACTTACTCTCCTTTTTGAC
>JAHKZT010000238.1 GCA_020626475.1 bacterium | reverse complement strand
GGGGTAAGATATACCTATCAACACGGCAAAACAATCAGGGATTCTAAAATATCCCTGGTTTTTGCATCTAACGCTAGAAATCACCAGCGTTTTGGTGTTGTTGTTAGTAAAAAAGTTCTCAAGTCTGCCGTGGGGCGCAACCGTATTCGTCGTCGCGTCTACGAGGCGATTCGCGCAGAGCACCCAAAAATCCAGCAGCCAGTAGACTGTATATTTATTGTTTATACCAAAGAGATCGCCGTTATAGATTTTAAGGAGTTGCGCTCTCTTATTCATAATTTACTTATTGAGGCAAAAATAATATAATAGACCTCATTAGGAGTGTGTAAAAAATATGTTTGATTTAATCGATATGATTATCGTGCGCCCAATCGTGAATAT
>JAHKZT010000237.1 GCA_020626475.1 bacterium | reverse complement strand
CAAGGAAAAAGATTGGGTTAGTTTCGAGAACTCTGATGATAGCATTGATATCGAAGATCGTTCCGAAGATTGCCACTTCTTCTGCGTCAATTGGGATGGCGTAAGTATTGAGCTATCGGTGCCAAAAGATTATGCTGGTGACTTCGACATTAATACATCCTATGGCGATGTCATGATTGGCGATTTCGAACTTGCAACAATGAAACTCGATAGCTCCGCGGGTGATATTGAGCTCGGCAGTGCGAAGAATGTATCGGCTGAATTGAGTGCGGGCAATTTCGAGCTCGGGAACTGCTATGGTCACGTAAAGATTGATAATAGTATGGGTAATGTCGAGATTAGTCACTTGGATATTACTGAGGATTCGACTATCGAATTATCGATGGGT
>JAHKZT010000236.1 GCA_020626475.1 bacterium | reverse complement strand
GGTAGATTTTTTGAGTTTCCGACTCCGGATTCTCAACTCCACAATCGTCCAGAAAATAGTTAGTCTTAGAGTCATGCTTCTGTATCCTTCCGAGAGCTTCTAGCTTGCCTAGTATTGCCGTTCATTGAAGCCCCCTGCGACCGGGTTTCAATGGCTTTAGCGAAACATCCACGGGCACATAGCTGCCCGTGAATGAAGCATATCGTAAATATTGATGATGGCGAAGCGTAAGCTTAATAATTTATGCACTTTTCTAGAAATGTGTTGTAATTGTTTGCAATTAGGCTGATTTTTTGTTAAACTATTCTTTAGTGGTCCCGTCGTCTAGTGGTCCAGGACGTCTGGTTCTCATCCAGAAAATCAAGGGTTCGACTCCCTTCGGGATCACCAC
>JAHKZT010000235.1 GCA_020626475.1 bacterium | reverse complement strand
GTAACGGTAGCCGCAAAGCTGCAACCGCAACCGCACGCCTCTACAAGGGTAAAGGTGAAATTACTATCAACGGCAAACCGGCTCTTGAATTCCTTAGCGGAAACAAGACTCTTATGGCCGAAGTAACTGATCCGCTTGCTCTTACTCAGAAGCAAAAAGAATACGACATCACTATCCTCGTTAAGGGCGGTGGCGTCGCAGGTCAGGTAGACGCTATCAAACTAGCTATCTCCCGCGCATTGGTTCTCGAGTTCCCAGAATTCCGCCCAGTGCTCAAGAAGGCTGGTCTCATGAAGCGCGACCCTCGCGAAAAGGAACGCAAGCACTACGGTCTCCGCAGCGCTCGCAAACGCGAACAGTTCTCCAAGCGTTAATACGCTTACACGAACAAAAAA
>JAHKZT010000234.1 GCA_020626475.1 bacterium | reverse complement strand
GATGTTTCTATTTCTCGTCCGAAAGAGCAGGTCGAATGGGGCGTTCCAGTTCCTGGTGATGATTCGCAGGTCATGTACGTTTGGATCGACGCGCTTTCCAATTACATCACGGTTCTTGGCTATCCAGAACAAGATATTTCTGACAGTTGGCCAGCAAACACGCAAATCGTCGGCAAAGATATTTTGCGCTTCCATGCTGGCATCTGGCCGGCGATGCTGTTAGGCCTCAATCTTCCGCTACCAAAGAATCTCCTTGCGCATGGCTTCATCACCGTCAACGGCGAAAAGATGTCTAAGTCTATCGGCAACGTAATTGCGCCAAACGAGATTCTCGAAAAGCACGGCCTCATTCCGTTCCGTTACTATTTCTTGCGCCACGCTTCTACGACGGACGACG
>JAHKZT010000233.1 GCA_020626475.1 bacterium | reverse complement strand
TGAGCTTAGTGATACGTATAATGGCTATCCGGCTGTGCTGGGCCGAAATGGCGTCGTTCGCCGTCTTGGTTTGCAAATTTCGGCCGACGAGCAGATTCGCTTTAATAGTAGTATTCGTGCCTTGCAAGAAGCTATTAAAGAAGTTGCTGACTAGGTATATTGACATTTTCGCACTTGTGTGATATAATAAAAATATATACATTACTTCAAAAGTGACCACTCGGTAGGGGAGTGGTTATTTTTGTGATTTGCGAAACAATAGAAAATATTATAAAATATGGAAATGGAATTATTTATTATCATTATTCTGTCGGCGATATTCGCTGAGACGAGTGCTCTCACTGTGCGTGAGTTTTCGAAAAAGCGCACTCCGTCAAAGAATAGTCGACGCAAACTATT
>JAHKZT010000232.1 GCA_020626475.1 bacterium | reverse complement strand
TTGGGAAGGCGATAGATGTAAGTATTGTGGCGCAAGCAGGGCACAATATCAGCGAGACGGTGGGCTGGAAACGCATGCATATGAATTCATTCACACTAATAATCCGGAGGAAATTTTTAATATGAAATTTGATGTAATTATTGGTAATCCGCCATATCAACTAAGTACGACTGCGAACTCCGATGGTAGAATTGCGGCTGTTCAGGCTCAGCCAATTTTTCAGAAGTTTGTTGATCAGTCTATAAGAATAAGGCCAAACTATTTGTCGATGATTATTCCGGCACGTTGGTATAACGGCGGGATAGGATTGGATGATTTTAGGGATGAGATGTTTAAAGATGGCAGACTCGTTGAGCTTTATGATTACCAGAACTCGGCTGATTGTTTTGCAGGAGTAGGG
>JAHKZT010000231.1 GCA_020626475.1 bacterium | reverse complement strand
TCTGCGATTTTTTGAGCGGTTTCTGGTAGGAAGATTGCGAGACGAACATTCGTATCGGAAAGATCCTGAATTAAGCTCTTTAGGACTTCTTTAGCCTTTTCTGGCTCGGTCTTGGCGAGCGCCCATGGCTTTTCCTCGTCGATGCGTTTGTTGAGATTCTGAATATCATTCCAGAGGACGTCAAAGGCGAAGTTGAATTCATACTTGCTCATGCGAGCGTCGAATTCTTCGTTTGCTCTCAACTCGCCTTTTACGCCGGCAACTTCGTTTTTCTTACAAAGCGTTGCGAGGCGCTGGACGAGGTTACCGAGATCATTTGCGAGCTCATTGTAGCTAGCTTCGTATTTATCCCAAGTAAAATCTGCGTCGTCCGTCGTAGAAGCGTGGCGCAAGAAATAGTA
>JAHKZT010000230.1 GCA_020626475.1 bacterium | reverse complement strand
GGTTAGATAGGCCCAAAAAGTCCATCTTAAGAAGACCTAGCTCCTCAACCTGTGGACCAGGATACTGCGTTGCAAGTGGGCCCTTGGCCGAAACTTCCAAAGGCATGAACTTTACAAGATCGTCCGGCGCAATCACCACGCCACAAGCGTGCACACCGTGCGAACGAATCGTACCCTCAAGGCGCATTGCAAGATCAATCACCTCTTTCACAGTTGGATTCGTTTCATATTCCCTCTTCAAATCCGGCTCATTAACAATTGCGTCCTTGAGCTTCACGTGGTGGCCCATCACTGGATCCGGCACGAGCTTCGCAATTCTATCCGCCTCCGCATAAGGCACATCGAGCACGCGCGCCACATCGCGCACAGCGTTCTTCGCCATCATCTTACCGAAGGTAACA
>JAHKZT010000023.1 GCA_020626475.1 bacterium | reverse complement strand
AATGTCAAGGCATCCACTATCAGTGCCCTTATGTACCTTTTTATGCATTGACTTAACTAGTAATTGAAGTTCAATTATTTAGTTATACCGTCAATTAAATTTCCTATTGTTGTCATGTTCAAATTGTTAAAAGATAAATTTTTGTGGGCCAAAGAAAACTACTAAATTTTACAATTCCGTAGTTTGGTTTACCTCGCAGTATTTATCAAACTATGTTCAGAGGTTCATGAAAATTGAACTTGAATCAAAAACTGTTCTTATATTAACTCATATTTTCGGGCTTTGCAAGTACTTTTTTGAAGATTTTTCGACTTTTTTGGACTTTTTTCGGATTTTTTTGGTTTTTCGCAAATAAATCGGGTCAATTTACCATATTATGCATTTTTTTCGAATGTTAACGGAGGATCTCAGGAATATATATATTAACTCTCGATACTGCTATACAGAAATTCACTATTTGGAAGATAACACCCCCAACTACAATGCAAAGAATAATAATTAATACCTTTAAGACACTAGGGATACGCCTCTCGTTAGTATTCTTATTCCTTTTTCTCCATGAAGCCGCCATTATTAATGAGACTATTGTGCCTACAATAATAGTGACGATAGCGACTCCGATACCAATAAATAAATAGATCCCGGCATAATTATTATCAGACGATGCCATGAGAGCATATCCGATAATGACAGCCGCAGCCGACGCGCAGAGCGTTACCGCAGCCGATATCTTCGCCGCCAGATATTGTGGCTTAGGCGCATCGCCACCGTTCTCCTCATTCGGCATATCGAGCACACTAATCTCCCCGGCATCCTCATTATTAGCTACCTTAGCTGCACTTTTACTCTTCGATAAAATAGGCGAATCAGTACCGTCATCTCCTATAATCACATCTTCTCGTTCTGTCGTAGGTGTTTCACTAGGAGTATCCCCCGATACGATATCATGCCAATCGAAGTTCTGTTCGTTTTCGTCTATTTTCGGTTCATCCGAGATATCTATATACTCCATCCTTATCATTTTTAATTAACCTGAGACGAGCTTCAATCTCGGCATAGGCAACAGCAATATCGCGCGCGAGAATCTTTTCATTTTCATGTTGGCTAAAGAATTTTTCGTAATCCGAAGCATCGCCTATAGTGCGGACGAAGGCGGCCATGTAGCGCGGATATTCCGAAATAGTCTTGTCGCCTTCAGCTTCGCGAAGCCAATCCCAGTTATTATAGGCCCAACGGAACGCCTCTTTGCGAATACGATGATTGCGCAAAAGGCGAATATAGAAGATTAGGCGATCCTGAGGACGTATTGAACCGTCTTTTAATCTATCTAGATAACTTAACGCCACATCTTTATTGCGTACCCCAGTCAATGCATCCATAAGGTCGCGCTTGAGCGCGGAATCGGGCGTCGTCTGATAGATGCCAAAATACTTCATTGATAATTCTGAATGGATAAGCACTAAGCTACAAGCGATAATATAGCGCAGATTCTGGTCAATCTTCGCGACATATATATTACTATATGCTTCGTCGATTGCCTCAAGATAATCTTCGTCCTCGGCATAATGCATCATACCCATAATAATCGGGCGGAGCTTCTTATCATTTTCAGTGTCGCTACTCTGCTCTGCGATACCTAGGCGTTTATAGTTTGCCAAAGCAAGATTATCAATAAACTCCTTAAACCGTTTTTCTTCTTTGCTTTCCGGAGTGAAGAAAATCTTCAAGTCAGCGACAATAGAAGACATAATTTCCCAGACTACTGGGTCAGTCTCATCCGCGAAAGCCTCTAACAGCGACAGTAGCGATGAACTATCAACGCGATCAGTCTTCGCAAGAAGGCGGCGGTCGATGAGCAGGCGAAGTTTTTGTTCTTTATTCAACTTATTGAGCTTAGCGAGTTTTTTGGATAATTCGCTGTTCGATAAATTAATTAGATAATCACCGGTCAGGTCATCTTTTATATCGCGAATAGGATATTTTTCGTCAGATTCGCCGCCGGAAAGCAAGAAGCGTTCCTGCTCGCCGTCCGTCAAAACTGGATATCCAGATTGAGTCAGCCACGGCGTCATAAATTCCTTAACATCAAAATCTGCATATTCGCTCAAGGCGTTCCAGAGGTCATCCGCCTCAGTGTTACTGTATTTATGTTTTGCAAAGTAATCCTTAAGTCCCTTAAAGAAATTCTCTTCGCCCATCGTGCGCATAAGCATTAATAGAAGGCGCGAACCTTTACCATAAACAATTGCACCATCAAAGAGATTGGCAATATCTTCGACATTTTTAACCTCTGTCTGAACTGGCTGGACACCAGGCAAACAATCGCGATGGAAAGCGCCAAGAATTGCCCCAGTATAGAAGTCATCCCAGGCGGAGAGTTCTGGGCGAACCTTGTCCGTAGCATACGACTCCATCATGTTCGCAAATGATTCATTTAGCCAAAGATCATTCCACCATTTCATCGTAACGAGGTCACCAAACCACATGTGCGAAAGTTCATGCGCAATTACAATAGCAACATACTGTTTCTGGTCAAACGACGACTGCTCATTTGCAAGCATCGCAATCTCGCGAAATGTAACCAATCCCCAGTTCTCCATCGCCCCTGCTTCGAAATCTGGAAGTGCAAGCAAGTCCATCTTCGGTAATGGAAATGGCGTCTGGAAGCAATCGTCATAGAAATCCAACACATCTGCAGCAAAATCGCCGGCATATTTTAAATCTTCTACTTTCTGATGAAGGCCAGCATAGGCCGTAATCGTAACACCGTGTTTCGAAGTAGTCTGATATCCGATGAAATCACCAACCGCAAAAGCCAAGAGATAAGTCGACATTCTCGGCGTTTCTTCAAAGACAACAGTTTTGAGATTCGGCTTCAACTTCTCTTCTTTAGCCGGCATATTACTCAAGACAATATCAGTGGGAACTTCAGAGCTAACCGTTAGAGAAAAGGTTGCCTTAGCGGCAGGCTCGTCAATGCATGGAAAACACTGACGCGCGTAGTGGGACTCAAACTGAGTTGCGACGATTTTTTGTTCCTTGCCATCGAGGTTGTAAGTAGAGAGATAAACGCCCTCCATATCCGGATTGATCGGAGCAGAATAATCAAATTCAAGAGTAACTTTCTGAGATTTTTTGAAGCCATCAATGACGATTGCGCCTTTCTCGCGCGAATAGTCAGCATTTTTTCCGTCAATTTCAAAATCGCTAATGCGAAGTTTTTCGGCATGGAGTTTAATCGTTTCGGCCTTTGCTATACCAGTAATAATAGCCGTACCCTTCATCCGAGTCTTATCAGCACTGATACGCAAGTCTAGATCATAATGTTCGGGCTTAAAATAATCAAAAAATCTCTCCATACCTTTATTTTAGCACGGAGAGACTATATGCTTATGATTATTCAGCTTCTTCAGCTAGTAGAGCCTGGGCACGATAAATCATTTGATCAGTTTCGTCGGTCATAACGATGTAAATAGGCTTGCTATCTGAAGTAGAGATAATCGCGTGACGGCCTTCAAAGACCGGATTTTCGTTCTTTTCGTTGTCGAGCTTAAAACCAAGATAGCCCATCTTCTGGGTAACGAAGCGGCGAATCTCGTCGGAACGTTCACCGATAGTACCAGCAAAGACAAGCGCATCACAGCCGCCAAGACTTGCCGCCATCTGGCCGACATACGCCTGAATACGATAAACGAAAATCGAATGCGCCATCGTTGCACGAAGATCACCCTCGTCACGCTTTTGGATAATCTCGCGCATGTCGTCTGATGCGCCGGAAAGGCCAAGAAGGCCACACTTCTTGTTGAGATAAAGAAGGAATTCTTCATCGCTTTCAATCTTGAGCTCTTTCTTTAGGCCGAGTGCGGCTGCAGCGTCAATTGTACCGACACGAGTAGACATCGCAACGCCTTCGAGCGGCGTGTAGCCCATAGAGTTATCCATTGCTTTACCGTCAAAGATAGCGGATACGCTGGAGCCAGAACCAAGGTGCATAGCAACGAGCTTTTCTGGAAGAATACCCTGCTCTTTCATGTAGCGAGAAATGAATGCATAAGAAAGACCATGATAACCATAGCGCTTAATCTCAGTCTTATCCGCAAGCTCCATATCAAAGCTATAATATTTCATCGTATCAGGCTTTTCCCAGTGGAAAGCAGAGTCAGAAACGGAAATAATCTTCACGTCAGCAAATGATTCACGAATACCGCGAATTTCATTCGCAGTAGTAGGAACATGGATCGGATTACGCTTTTCTGCAATCTTAAGTTGTTTCATATATTCATCGTCAACAACATGATCTTTCGTGAAGTAATCACCAGGAGCGACGATACGGACAACAACCGCTTCAAGCTTGTGCTGTTCGGAAGTGTACTCCTCTTCTTTGAGAATACGAGGAACATCAGCGATAGCTTCATTTAAATCTTTAATTGCAGTCTTAATATCTTTTTTGTTGCCTTTATCATCTTTGAGAGTACAGACAACTTTCTTGCCGACGTATTCAAAGTGAAGTTGCGCTAAGAGTTGGTCGCCATCATAAAGCGCATATTTACGACTGGCGCTGCCCGGGTTGGTAATCAAAATAAGTTTGCTCATAGCAATATTATAACATCTCATAAAAAAGAAGCCCCGTAGGACTTCTTTTTTAAAGCACTTATTACTCGGTAACACCAAGCTCGATGCGCTTAAACTGCTTAACAGTGATGTTTTCGCCAGTCTTTGCAATAGCTTCCTTAATGAACTGTTCAACAGTCTTGGAATCATCAAGGATGTAAGGCTGGTTCATGAGGACCTTGTCAGAGAAGGCCTTCTTTGCCTGACCTTCAAGGATTTGCTCTTTCATCTTTTCTGGACCCTTGAAGTTAGCTTCGAGTTCTTTCATCTTTGCTTCCTTGACCTCTGCTGGAATGTCAGCTTCGCTAACATAAAGTGGGTTCATAGAAGCGATCTGCATTGCGATCTGATGTGCGAGAGTCTTGAATTCGTCAGTCTTTGCGACGAAGCTAGTCTCACAGTTGACTTCAACGATTGCACCGAGGCGACCATCATGGACATAAGCGTCAATGATACCTTCGCGAGTTTCACGATCACCGCGTTTTTCTGCCTTGGTTAAACCCTTTTCGCGCATAGCTTTGAGGGCTTTATCGAAATCGCCATCAGCTTCTACGAGCGCCTTCTTTGCATCAGTAAGACCCACACCGGAGAGCTCTTTGAGTTTTTTGATTGATTCAATGCTGATTTCAGCCATTTTATAGCTCCTTTTTACTAATTATTTTGCGATTTTTGCTTTGCCTTCTTTGATAGCTGCAGCAAAGTATTCAAGAATAAGTTTGACGGACTTAATAGCGTCGTCGTTAGCTGGGATCGGGAATTCAATCTCGCTTGGATCAGTATTAGTATCACAGATCGCGAAGACAGGAATATTAAGAGTCTTAGCTTCCTTAACCGCGTTCTTGTCCTGAATCATATCAGTAACGATAACTGCGACTGGCTGTTCTGCCATATCCTTGATACCGCCATAGCGTTCATTAAGAACATCGATTTCTTCCTGGAAACGCTGAACTTCAAGCTTGTTATAACGCTTCTCAAGTTCACCGGAAGCCATGCGGCGTTCGAGATCCTTGAGCTTGCGAATCTGCTTAGTAACAGTCTCAACGTTAGTAAGCATACCGCCAACCCAACGAACGGTTACATATGGCATATCGACAGACTCAGCGACTTCCTTAACGGTATCTTTGAGTTGTTTCTTGGTGCCAACGAAAAGAATCTTTTTACCCTTAGCGGCAAGCTTGGTCATTTCTGGCAAAGCAATGTCCAAAGCCTCAACGGTCTTTTCGAGATTAATAATATGTGCGCCTTCGCGCTTGCTGTGGATGTATGGAGCCATCTTTGGGTGCCAGCGACTGGTCTTATGACCAAAATGTGCGCCAGCAGCAAGAAGCTCCTTGATATCTGCTTGTACAGGCATCTTCTACCTTCTCCTTTGCTACATAGTAGCTGTTTCGTTAAAATTAATTACTCGCTAATTATATCACACTCTTTGGCGTGCCGCTAGACTTTTTGTTGTTTTTATGATAAAGTATAGCAATCCGACAATTATTTGTTGTACTTTTTAGAAAGGCAGGTATGCATGAATGAAGACAAGCAGTTCATCCGTGATGATCACGAAGAAGCCCTTAGACAAGTGGAATACTAGTCAGCGCGCCACGGAAACAGATCCTAATATTATTACGTACGACGGCACACTGATGACCACCAAGTTGCGCAGAATACTGCGCGATCATGGCGAGCGCGTATCGATCAGCAATAACCTTGTTCTTGAGATCCTCGACGCTTATTGCTCGAAGAGTAAACAGCTTAAGAGCGCACAGAAAAGAATCGCTGAACTCGAGAAGGAACTCGCCAATTCATCCAGCAAGTAAGAGAGCTAAAGTCATGGTTCTTTTACCTCCTTAAAAAAGGCCGCACATAACGTGCGGCCGCTTTTACTTTTTTCTAAAACTATTTATACGCTTCCAATGTGACCTTCGTCGTATTTTCCTTTCCGTCACGAACATAAGTTAGCTGAACCGTATCGCCGACCTTATACTCGCCTATCAGAGTCGAGATCGAACCAGCGCGACCGACTTCAATATTGCCCACCTTCGTAATAACATCACCGGTCTTAATGCCCGCTTTGTCTGCAGGGCCATTTTTGACGATAGCTTCGCCAGAACGGCTAGAATTATTATAAATATACGCTCCATGCGTTACGGATAGTTTCGCTTCTTTTGCGACCTCAGCAGTAACCGCAATATAGGTCAATCCAAGATATGCACGCTCAGCCTTACCATCTTCCATGATACGCTTGAGCATACCCTTGGTAGCAGAAATAGGAATAGCAAAACCAAGCCCGTTAGCAGAAGTCGAAACAGCGGTATTAATGCCAATAACGTCACCGGCCGCGTTTACTAAAGGACCGCCAGAATTACCTGGATTAATTGCTGCATCAGTCTGGAGCATGTCAGTTAAAGTCTCCGAGTTACTGCCATTTGAGTCGCTAGCAGTAACCGAACGTCCGGTGCCAGAAATAATACCCTGCGTGACTGAGTTCTGATATACGCCAAGCGCGTTACCGATTGCCAAGACCGGCTGACCGACCGCAATCGATTTCGAATCGCCAAGCGTAATGGTTGGCAAATCTTTTGCGCCATTAATTTTTAGATATGCAACGTCATTTAGCGGATCCTCGCCAACAATATCTACGTCGTCATAAGTATCACCAGAGCTAGTGACAACTTGGACTTTCGAAGCACCTTCTATAACATGTTTGTTTGTTAAAACATAGCCATCGGAACTTACAATCATACCAGTGCCAGCCGATTGCGAAGTGCCAGAGCCAAAGAATAAGGAGTAGCCGGAGCTTCTAGTTTCGGAAATAATCGAAACGACTGCCGGAGTGACTTTACTAACAATGCTAGCAATCGAAGTATCCTCGAATTCAACCGAATTGCCGGAATAGTAACCATCGGCAGATACTGTTTCAGTAGAGTTCGAGGACTGGTTATTGCCAAAGAACGCAATAATGCCAAAAGCTAAGCCCGCAGCACCGATTAGTAGCGACACGACTGCCAAGGCAATGATGCCGCCGTTGCGACCACGGGTCGTTCGTTCCGCAGCAACAACATTAGTGTCTTTCTTCATAGTAGTTCCAGAATTAGACGCATAATTACGCCAATCTTGTTCTTTTTGTTGTTCTTGTTTTTCGTTTTCCACCTTTACCTCCTTATTGAAACGAATTAAACATTAAAGCTTGCGACTGAGAAGAAGAATATCATTACAAACATAATCAAAACTGAAAATAGCGCTGGCACCACAATATCGTCTGCGCGAATCTTGCCATCGTGCAGCAATGCAGATTTATAACCTCTCGCGAAGAGGAAGAATAAGATACTTGCCGCAATCGGAAGCTGAGGCACGACAAGAGTCGTAGCCTCGCTGAAACTATAGACGATAGACCAATGATAAAAAATCCAACTCATCTCAGCCAACAGAATTCCGCAGATAAAGGTCATTAGATTAAAATCGCGGTCATCGCTCTGCATGAGCACGTGACGGCTAGCGCCGTAGCCGATAACGAAGCTCAGGGCCACACCAACAATTGGGTCAAACTGCGAACAGATTAAGGTTGTAGCGAAAGTACCAAAGAATATCGCAAACATTGCCTGGAATTCCGTCATGATCGTTTCGCTGCGCGGTTTAATACCAACTAACCAGATAGCATAAACAGCGGTAAGTATTACATGCCAAATATTAAAATCTTTTCCAGCAATGTAAACAAGAAGAGCTAGACTAATACCGACGGTTAAATCGACTAGGTTTGCTTTAAGATTTGTCCACCAGTAACGCGGGCGAACAGCCACAATACGCCACTTCGATAGTAATACGAGCAAAACGCCAAAAACCCAGTTGCCGCTAATAACGGTTAGCGCAGTTGAAAAAACAGCAAGTGCAATATTCAGAATAATATGTAGGACTGTACTGAGCGCGTTGCGCCCTTTGCGAAGTGCGATATAATCTGCCATAGCTCTATTTATTTTAGCACGGAGAGCCTTTTCGTGCTACTTATGCTAAAATAGATAGGTAATGGAACAAAAACCAAGCTTCGCACAAAAATATCCAGCCCTAAAGGATATTATCAACTTCTTAATATTCGCTGGCGCCGTAGCGTTAGGCACTTTTGTTCTAAACTCGTTTATTTTTAGGAGTTATAGTGTTGTTGGCGGCTCGATGGAAAACACTCTAAAGTCCGGCGATCGCGTCATTGTAAACCGCGTACCAGTGTCCCTAGCACATTTTGCCGAGCATGAGTATATTCCGGAGCGCGGTCAGGTCATTGTTTTTGCGAATGGCGGCAATACTTCGCTTACTAACTGCGATGCGCTTACCGATGTAAAAGATCAGTATATTATTAAGCGTGTGATTGCTTTCCCTGGCGAGCGCGTAACAGTAGATAACGGTGTTTTGACGGTTTATAATGACGAGAATCCAGATGGCTTTCATCCAGATGATTCAACCAGAAAATCCGACACAGATGGGCCAAAAGCTGAGACTTCTGGAAATATCAATATTATTGTTCCCGAAGGAGAGCTATTCGTTTCTGGGGACAATCGCGAGGGGTCCAACTCTTATGATTCGAGGAATGGTCTAGGCACAGTACCATTCTGTCGTATCATCGGTCCTGCCGTCATGCGCATATTCCCGTTCACTGGACTCAGGTTCTTCTAGTTGATTAATCTACAAAAAATCAGGCCTCGATAGCCTGATTTTTTT